>JAUYHB010000019.1 GCA_030690305.1 bacterium
GCTCCGCCACCGCGCCGCGCCGCGCGACGTGCAGCGGATGCCGCGGCGCGCAGTCCCCGCAGTACCGCGCGCTGCCGCGACACGACGCGAGCCCCTGGATCGTCGCGCCGCAGTCGTCGCACCGCAGCAGCGGCACGCGGCTCGGGGGGATCGTCGCGTCGGGCATCAGCGCCCCGTCACGCGCGCCCACGCGCGCCGCCACCACGGCCACCGGCGCGCGATCGGCGCCATCGGCGCCCCCTCGCCCACCGGCATCGTCGAGCGCTCGACCACCTGGAGCGTCACGCCGATCATCGACGGGTAGCGCCGCGCGGCCTCCACGAGCGCGAACGACAGCACCTCGTGCGCGTACTGCGGGCCGGCATCGTAGTACCCGACCTGCGCGAGCCGGTCGCCCCCGTCGAGCACGAGGCACGCCACCGCGCGCTTCTCCGCCGCGAGCTGGTCCGCCACGGATCGCATCTCGCGGCAGGCGGCCTGTGTGGCCTCGGCCGCCCGGCGCCCCAGCGCCGCGCACGACTCGTCGCTGTGCTCGCGCACGAGCGTGACCTCGCCAGTCTCATCGGGCATCGCCGGTATCCTCCTCGTCCCGCCACCCGTCCACTGCGGCCGCCGTGGACCGCGCATAGCCGAGGTGGATCGCCTGGAGCCTCACCAACACCGCCACCGCGCGGCCATGCTTCTCTAGCCATCCGCAGAGCGTCGAGTCATACCCGCCCACGTAGCGCGCGTCCATGGGTGGCAGCGCGTCTACGTCGCTCGGGATCGCGCCTCGCCGCACCACGCGCAGCCCGCCGACGCTGGACACCGACCACCGATGCCCGTCCGGGGCCGCCTCGCGCGCCGCTACCTCGGGGAGCCCGCCGGGCGTCGGGATCGGCACCACCATCGCGAGGCGCGGATCGGCGAGCAGTTGCGCGGCCGCGTAGTCCGTCCAGTCGCGGGGATTCGGGCGCCCTGCGTCGGTGACCGTGTAGCCTGGCACCAGCACGAGGTCGTCGTCGGTGAGCACGTAGGGGTCTGTCTCGGCCCACGCGGCGGCCCAGGCATGGCGCGCGCGCTGCGATCCCTCGCGCGCCTGGGCGTGCACCACCGCGCCCACGGCATGCAACCGCTCGCCGAGCCCGAGCACGTGCGCGGCCTGCCAGAACGGCCCCGCCGGTGGGCCGAGGTCGTGGATCATCACGCGCGCGACGTGCCCCGCCTCGGCCTCCTGGCACCACCAGTCTAGCGTCGAGATGGCGCAGCCCACGCGGAAACGCGACCGCGCGCCGAGCGTCACGCAGACATCGAGCGCCGCCGGCATCAATCGCATCCGCTCTCGGCGTGCGTGTCGCGCGGGAACGCGGCCGGCACCGCCAGGTCCGGCCACACCGTCGAGTAGGCGCCGCCAGGGAAGTGCGCCACGCGGAGCGACCGCGGCGCCACACTCGTGTAGTAGCCGACCTGGTGGCCGGCCGCGCGGATGGCCGTCGCGAGCACGCGGTCATACGCGCGCGGCGCCGACGGGTCCGGTGGCGGGTAGTCGATGGCGGCGGCCGTGCGCCACACGCGCAGCCCGCCGCCGGCACCACCCTCGGCGACCGGCGCGGATTCCATGGAGGATGGCGCGTCCTCGATGGTGTGCGGCAGCGTGCACGACGAGAGCAGCGCCGTCACCATCGCGTAGTGCGGGTCGCGCTCGGCGAGCGCCACGGCCATGGCCACCGAGAACTCGGGGCGCGGCATGATGTCGTCGTCGGTAGCGACGTAGTAGGGCGCGCCGAGGTCGCGGGCGTACCGCTGCGACTCGATGTGGCGCCGCCGTTGCGAGTCGTCGGGCGGGAGTCGCACGATATCGAGCGCCGGGTGGGCGCCGTACCCCCACGTGCGCAGCGTCGTCCAGAGCCGCACATCCGCCCCGGCGTCGAGCACGATGATCTGGCTGGCCTCGCGGTGACGCAGCCAGAACGTAATGACGGCCGCCGCGACGAGGCCGCGAATGCTGTCCTGCCCGTCGGGCGAGCCGGTCGTGATGAAGACGGGCCAGGTCACGCGCGCCCCAGTCCGAGCCATGCGCGTGCTGCCGCTTCGGCCGATGCGGCGTCCTTGGACTGCCCCTCCGCAAGCAGCCGGTCGTGGCTGTTTACGAGCATCCATCGGCCGCTCGGGTAGACGAAGGCCGCCACGCCGTAGTCGGGCGTCTCGAAAAGCAGAATGCGACGGACGCCGGCCGGCGGACTACACGCGCCATCTCCGTGGCCGATGTCCTGGGGCCGAACGGTCATGCGAGCGCCTCCTCGGTGGCCGCCACGAGCGCGGCCACCACCTCGTCGACCTGCCACTCCGTCATCCCGACCCACAGTGGGAGCGACACCATCGAGTCCGCGAGCCGCTCCGCAACGGGACACTGGCCCGCGCGGTACCCGAATCGCCACGGCGGCATCTGGGGGGGCAGGTGCGCGTAGGCGACGGCCGAGCCGATGCCGCGGGATGAGAGCCCGGCGCGCACGAGGCTGCGCTGGCGCGCGCCAGTGGCGCGCCGGTAGGTCGCGTCGTTCCAGCGCACGACGTAGTGATACCAGGCCGGCACCTCGTCGCGATGGGGTGTGGGTAGTGCCCACCAGCGCTCCGCGCACGCCTCGCGCAGCGCCATGCCGTAGAGCGTCGCCAGGCGCCGACGCGCGAATAGCCGCTCCGCGTGCTTCGCGATCCGTACACGCAGCCACGCCGCGTGCACCTCGTCGAGCCGGCTGTTGCCGCCGACCTGGTGCGACCAATGCGCGTGCCAGGGGTCGTACCCATACTGGCGTAGGCGCCGGATTTCGGCCGCTACGGCGCGATCACTCGTCGCTACGGCGCCGCCGTCCCCGAGTCCCCCGAGCGGCTTGGTGGGGTAGAAGCTGAGCGCGGCGGCCGTCCCACCAGCGCCGGCCTCGATGCCATCATGCCGCGCCCCAAGCGCCTGCGCGCAGTCCTCGACAATCGGCGTCCCGGGCGTTACGAGCGGCAGCGGACGCGCGTAGCGGCCATGAAGATGTACGTAGATGAGCGCCGCGAAATCGTCTGGCACCGAATCCGTTGCGGCCTCGTCCAGGCACGCATCCTCAATGGACACATCCGCGTACACCGGCACCGCGCCCGCCGCCACGACAGCAGCCACCGTGGGCACCGCCGTGAGCGCCGGCACCACGACATGATCGCCAGGCCGCACGCCCACGGCGCGCAACGCGAGCGTGAGCGCGTCCGTGCCGTTGGCGACACCGACTGCCTCGTCCACACCGAGAGACGTGGCCAGCTCGTATTCAAACGCGTCGACCTCGGGGCCGAGAATCCACTGGCCGCTCGCTGCCACCGCGTCGAGCGCGGCATGCACGGCTTCGCGGTCCTCGGCCCATTCGTGGGCGCCGGACCAGAACGGGATGCGCAAGAGGCTACCCATGCACCACCTCCACGGCCGCGCGCAGCGCGTCCATGCCCACGGCCTGGCGCACCGCGGCCGCCCGATGCTGGGCGCGCCGCGCCGTCGCGTCCGGGGCGCACGCCGCGAGCGCCACGCCAGCCACCGCCGCGTACCCCGAATGGTCCGGTACGGTGCACGCGGGCGCCACCTCGACGCGGTGCGTCTCCCGTCCGTCCTCGTCCGCCATCGTCGCCACGAGCCGATTGCGGTACGGCTCCCCCTCGCGCCAGCCCATCGTGGCCGTGAGCCGCACGCTCGTGCCGACCAGCGCGCGGACTTCGGTCCACGACTCTACGGCGTCGTCGCCGATCCGCCGCGCCGTCCCCTCGAATCGCCCGCCGGGCCAGGCGCCAAGCGCCGCCGCAGCCGACACGATGTACGGCCCGAGGTCGTTGAGTGCGCCGCCGCCCAGCGCGGGGTCCCACCGGAAGTTGTCGCGCGGCAGCGCCGCGAACGTGAACCGCAGCGCCGCGCCCACCGGGCGCTCGGCGAATGTCGCGGCCACCGCGGGATGGTGGAGCCACGGCAGCGACTCCAAGAGCAGGAGGTCTTTGCGCTCCGCCATCGCGGCGAGCACGCCCACCTCGTCGGCGCTCAGGGCCACCGGCTTCTCGACGATGACGTGCCAGCCGCGCTCGAGCGCGAGCCGCGCGGTCGCGCAATGCGCCGCGTTATGGTTCGCCACCCACGCGAGGCGCGGAATCGTTTCGTCGGCCACCGGTTCGAGCGCGGATTCGTACGATCGGAACCACGAGAGATCGCAGTCCATCGGCCTGCGACTGGCGACGATCACCATCGCGCCCGCCTCGCGCAACGCCGGCAGGATCTTTCGGCGTGTCACCGATCCGCCCCCGAGCACGGCGACTACCACAGACATGCCGTCATCCCCCGTAGCTCGATCGACACCGTCCACCCGTGCGCGATGAACGCGCGAAGCTGCGCCAGCGTCGTCCATTGGTGCGTCGGCGCCAACGCCGTGGCATCGTCCGACGGCAACTCGACGATCGACCAATCGTTCTGTTCGCCGAATCGCCCGCCCTCTTCCGCGTGGCGCGCGTGGTAGCGCGTCGTCGATTGAAGAAACATCGTCGCCGGCAGACCCAACAACGGCCAGACGTCCCAGGCCATGGGATCGTCGAGACGCTTGAACGTTGAGAACGTCGGCGCCAGTTCCACGCCCGTCGCGCATCCCGGCGCGAATCGCGCGCGCACGGCCGCGTGCAGCACGCCGCCACGCGATTGCACGAGCAGCACGTGCCGACGACCCGAACTCGTGACGAGCGGCTGATTCCACGCCGGCACTTCGCGCGTCGGGGCGTCCACGTGGACGCCGACCACGCGCCACCCGTCGGGCTCGAACCCGCACAACGCGCCGTTGTTGACGCCCCATCCTGCCAACTCACACAGCGGCATGAGGCGCGCCGCGTGCACCGCGCGCGCCTGATGGCCGGCAAGCCATCGATGCAGCGCCCGCGTCGCGACCTCGGCCTCCGACTCAAGCGCCGTGGCCGAGCGATAACACGCCGATCGCCACGCGTCGAGATCGCGCGCGAACCCGGCGCGACCCACCGTCGGCAGGCACGCGAGCACGGAGCGCGCGTCCATGTGCACGACGTAGTCGCGGCGCAGCAGCGCCTGCAGGTCGCCAAGCGTCAGCCATTCGTAATCCGGCCCCTCAGGCACGGCGTCGTCGTCCGCGCACCAGCGCACGACGTTGCGGTTGACCTTCTGCCAGAATCGATCGGGGTGCTCCGTCGCGCACACGTCCACGACGACGCGCGGATCGCCCGGCGGGAACGCGTCGGCGCACGCCACGGCGCGGCCGCCATGGACGCGCGCGATATTGCTCGCGGTCGCCTGCACCGTCGTCGACACCTGCGCCGCACCGCCCGGGTTGCCGGGCTCCGTCTTGGCTTGACACAAGAACTGCAGCACGCCGTCGCGCACGCGCGCCAGCCACCCGAGCAGTCCGACCTCGGGCTGTACGAGCATGGGACTCGCGCCTGCCACGCCGTCGCTGGGGTCCGTCCATCGGCACCCGGTCACGCGAAAGAATCGCCCGGTGTCGTGACCGAAGTCGCCCGTCGCCGGATCGAAACGCCACCGCATCAGCGAGTGCAAGGACCGCCGCTGCACGCGCAACGCATGCGCCGCCGTACGATCGCGCAGCCACTCCGTCAACGCGGCCAAGCGCGCCGGCGACGGCGTCGCCACACGACTGTCGTCGCACGCCGCCGCGAACGCGTCATCGAGGTCGCGGCCCATCACGCCTCCACCGCCAGGCGCTCGCGCACGACCTGCGTCGTCAGCGCGGGCCACAGATTCGGGTCCAGCCATCGCTCCCAGCACTGCCGCGCGTGACGCCCGGCGGCCGCCACATCGTGCGTCGCCAGCCATTCGGCGCAGTAGTCGCCCGTGCGGTCCACGTGTTCCGTTGGCACGAACACGCACACGTCGGCCCACGGCAGCCGATCCGCGAACGGCAACACGTAGTCGTGACCGATCCACACGGGGACGCGACCCGCGGCCATCGTTTCGCCGATTCGGTAGCGCATGACCCCGACGATGCTCTGCGGCGCGAGCGACAGCGACGCGCCGAACACGGCGTCGCGATACTCCTGCTCGCGGCGTTCGTTCTCCGCGAGGTCCCCCTTGAGGTGGCCGTCTGGCGTCAGCGGCTCGCCGGGCCGATGATTGCCGGCACGCCGATGCCGGTCGCCGTGGAACTCGTCGCGCAACGTGTAGTGTGCGCGCGCCCCGAACGTGCGGCCGATCGACCAGCACGCGCGCGGCGTCACGTCTAGCGGCGTCCGCCACCCGACGAAGGCGACGTCCCACCGATCGGCCTGCGCCGGATACTGCGCGGCCCATCGCCCGAGGTCTGGCGCCGGCCATGGAAACGCGACCGCCGTCGGGTACTGCGCGAGCTGCGCGCGTGTCAGCCCACATCGGAGATAGATCGCGCCCGGCTGCGGCGGCATCGGCACGGCGTCACTCACGTCGAAACACACCACGCGCTGCGGCCGCGCGCGCACCTCGCGCTCCGACCAGAACGACTCCCAGCGGCGTCGGTCCTGGGCGAGCGCCGAGAGCATCGTCGGGCACACGAGCACGTCGGCCGACGCCGCATCGTCCACGAGCACGACGTCGTCGCCTGCGAGGCGCAGGCCGCCCTCGGGATACACCGTCGTCGGGTAGCGGTAGACCGTGAGGCTCACGCGGGGCTCCCCGGCGCGCGCGTCATGGCCGCGAGGTTCCACGGCGCGTCGGCGTGCAAGAGGATCTTGCCGATCCAGTCGCCCAGCGCCGTGCGCGACGCCGGCGACGACGCCAGCGCCTTGGCGTTGGCCGTCAAACACCGTCCGCCCAGCGGTCCCGCCGTCGGCGTCAGCACCGCGCGCTCGAGTCCATCTGGCGCGTAGACCGTGTTGTACGCGCGCGTCCACTCGCGGTAGACGAGCTGGAAGTCGAGCCCAAGATCCCGACACGCGTCGTGGACGGCGCGCATGAACAGCACGTCGATCCCGAGCCGGAGCGTCGAGCAGTGCTTCGCCAGTTCGGTCACGGCGTGCGGCCCCGGCCACGGCATCGCGGGAATCGCCGCGCGTCGCAGTTGCAAGATGGCCGCCGCCACCGCCGCCGGCGGTCCGCTGACCGGCATCGCCCATCGCAACAGGTACTCCGAGAGCATCGGGTGCCGCCCTTCGATCGGTGCATGCACGAGGTTCGCGTGGCCGAGCGCCGCACAGGTCCCCGGCGTCGTTGACGCATGCACGATGACCAGCGCGTCCGGACGGCACAACCGCACGACCTCCGGCACGGCCGAGGCCGGCGTGCAGACGTGCACCACGCCGTACGACGCGAATACCGCGTGGCTGCCCTTCGGCGGATCGTGCGCGCCGCACTCGGTCCCCATGCGCGCGTAGCACGCCAGGATGGCCGCGCCGGTCTCGCCGCAGCCGGCAACGAGCGGACGCAACAAATGAGGATCGACGATGGTTTCGGTGGCGTCGCTCATGCGTGCAACTCCTTGGCCGCCGCCAAGACGGCCGCTTCGTACGGCGCCGCCACGCGCTCGAGGAACGCCGGCGGCATCGGATAGCCCGTGCGCTTCACGACCGTCCCGTCGCGTGAAAATTTGAATTCGTGGGCTTGGAAAAGCCACGCAGCCCCCAGGTCCAGCGTCGAATCATCGGCATTCCACGAGGCCACGAACCCCGGGCGCTGAATCTCGTGGACCTTGGCGATCCGGTGCAGCGCGTGCAGCGGCGGCTGATCGCCCGCCAGTCCACTCGGAATGTCCAGGTAGGCGTCGCCGTCGTCGTGCAACGCGCAGCGCGCGCGCACCATCGCGGCCCACCACGCGGCGGCCGCCTGGCCGCGCGGCGTTGCCCGAAAAGCGTTGAAGCCAACCCACCAATGCGCGCGATTCTTCATCGACGCACGATGCGGCGGGAACCGATGCGTCAGCATCGCCACGTCGGCATCGTCGGGGACCTCGCGCAACGACGGCATCGGGTCGCCCAGGCACCAGTTGTCGGAGTCGAGATACACCACCCAATCGCTCGGCGCCGCGCTCCCGGCGACAAACGCCGTCACCTGGCTCGCCCACGTCCAGTAGTACGCGCCGCCCGTTCGGTTGTTCAGCGCGTGCCGGAGCCCCGGCGTGGCGGTCAGCACGGCGTCACCAGGCACCACGCGCAGCACGTCTCGATGCCCGTGCGCCACGAGTCGCTCTCGCGCTGCATTCGCCAACGCTGCCGTCTCGTCGTCCAGCGTGACCCACCAATGAACCCATTGGTCGTCGGTCGCGTGCGCGAGCAACGAGTGGTGCAGCGCGAGATTCATCGCGGCGTAGTTCGCGTCGCAGGCGGACGCGAAAATAATCATGCGCCCTCCGTCGGAATCGGCAAGCCGAGTTCGGTCAGCACGCGACGACCGTCGTCGGTCCACTGGCCGCGCTTCAGCATCTCGACGATGGAATACGGACGGTTCTCGCGCGTAACCGCGCAATGCAAACCGACCGGATCGCGCACTGGCGACAACTCAAAGCTCCAGGGATCGCCGACACCGGCCGCCTGCATTGTCAGATAGGTCGGCCGCCAGAATGCCGGATAGAGCGACTTTGCGTAGGGCGCGGCAATGGCGTGTGTGCCGGCGTGGCCGTGCGCGAATGGCGTCGTGCACTCCGGCGTTGGGCAGATGCGGTAGTACGCCGCGCCTATCGCCTCCATCTCGTCACGGCATCGCACGACCTCGGCGGTATCAGTGGGGGCGCACGCCACCATGTCATTCATGGTTACGAGGACGACACGCGCGTCGACCTGACTCATGGCCTCAACAACGAAATCGCCCCAGGCGCGTCCGCGAATCGTGTCCTCGATCCAATGGACCGGCCACGGGCAATCAGGCCAATGCCGGGCGTGCAACCATACCCACGGATTCCGCGTGCGCGGATGATTGCCCCAGGCGCAGCTCAACACCACTATGGCGGTATCAGACCCCATGCGCGAGTACCTCCTCGATGCGGCACAATTCGCTCTCCGTCGCATCCGGCAGGATGCCCACGTAGCACCCGCAGTCGTGGATCACGTCGGCCCCCGGCAGCGCCCCCCGCGTCACGCGGTCGCGGAACTGTCCGTACGCGAGCGCCGGCTGGCGTGCGAGATTGCCGGCGACGATGGCCCGCGTCTCAATGCCCTGCGCCTCCAGGCGGTCCACGAGCGCGCTCCGCGCGGCCTCGGACTCGCAGAGGATTGGGACCGCGAACCAGCTCGGCGTCGCGCCGACGAGCGGCTGCGGCACGCGGCAGCCCGGCGCGTCGGCGAGCGCCGCGAGCATCCGCGCCGCCACGCGCGCCCGCGCCTCCCGGATGGCCGGCCACCGTTCGAGTTGCCGGAGCCCCACGGCCGCCTGTGATTCGGTGGGCCGGAAGTTCCCGCCCCAGGTCACGAACGTGTAGCGCGGGTCGCCGCGCCAGTCCGCCAACTCGTCGGCCCACGGCGTCACGTCGTCGCAGTTGCGCGTCCACCCGTGGGCGCGCGCGGCACGAACGAACGGGAGGTCGGCCTGGTCGTTGATCCCGGTGACGCCGCCCTCGCCTGTCGAACAATGGTGCGCCACGAAGAGCGAGTGCGTGCCGGCGAGGCCGAACGTGCCGACCGGCTGGCCCTGCCACGCGGCGCCGAGCGCCTCGCAGCAGTCCTCCACCAGTGCGATAGAGAGATGCTCAGTCGCCGCGCGGGTGGCGGTCATGTCCCACGGGAGACCCAAGAGGTGCGTGACGAAGAGACCGATCGGAACGCGCCGCGCGCGCTCTTCTTCCTCGGCGGCATCGAGGATGGCGTTCGGATGCGCGGTCAGCGTGATGGGGTCCACGTCGACGAGCCGCACGGTCAGCCCCGCCATGAGGCAGGCCCACACCTGCGTGGGCCACGTCACGGCCGGTACCAGCACGGTGCCGGGGATGTTCGCCATCGACTCGCGCAACAGCAGCGCCGCGAGCAAGTCGGCACTCGACCCGCTGTTGCACAGGGCGGCCGAGTCATAACCGAACGCGCGGGCGAACGTCGCCTCGAAATCCTTAGTGCGTTCCCACATCGTCGTCTGCGCCTCGATCCACGGGAGCAACGCCGCCTCGCATTCGTCGACGGTCCACGCGGGGCGCGCCAGGGGCCAGAAGTACCTCGCCTTCTCGATAGGCGCGGCACGGCGCAACGCGATCAACCGCGCGATCTCGGCGCGGAGCGCGTCGCTCACGGTGTGCTCCGCAGTAGATAGGTTTCACTCACGCGCGAGAGACGCAGATGGACCCACCCGGGCCGCTCGCGTGCCATCTCATCACACGCCCGTAACACCGCCGAGACATAGGCGTCATCGACGACGATTAGCCCGTCGCACGCCGGCATCAGTCCTGCTAGTTGCGCGCGCACGTCCTCATGCTCTTTCGTGGCGTCCGCAAATCCGAAGCATAGTCGCCGACCCGCGATAGCCTGCGTGACGGCGACGGAATCATTGCCGTCGATTTGATGCCATTCGATTTCCGGCCATGGCGTGATCGCCGCTTGGAACCCCGCGCGTACCTCCTCTGCGAGCCTATAGGGGGTACCGGCAGGGAAGGGGTCGATGGCGATCACGCGACGTCCATAGCGCCTGGCCAGCGTCGCCAGTCGGATCGTGAAGCCGCCAGAGTAACAGCCGATCTCGCAGAAATCACCTGGAACCGATATCGCCTCCCGCTCCGCCAGCGTCGCCAGTCGATCATGTTTGTAGATCCCTCCGTGATTGCCGATCGGCTCCGACGCTGGCGATCGTGGTTCACGTGCGAACAGCTCAATCATGCATCGGGCGGTCTCAATCACTCTGTTCATTGCGTCGGCCACGCGGCGATCGTCGCGCGCAGGCCGTCCTCCAGGCTCGTCGTTGCGCGCCACCCGAGCCAGTCGGCGGCGCGCCGAGAATCGAGCGCGCGGCGTCGCTGGCCGTCCGGCTTGTGCGCGTCCCACTCGATGGCGCCCTCGTAGCCAACGAGGCGCGCCACCGTCTCCGCGATCTCGCGGATGCTCGTCTCTCGGCCAGAGCCAAGGTTGATGGGGCCTTCGGGTGCGTCCGGCGCCGTCGCCGCCGCGACGATGGCGCGCGCGCAATCGTCCACGTAGAGGAAGTCGCGCGTCGGCGTCCCGGTGCCCCAGCACGTCGCCGTCGGCGCGCCGTCGCGCCGCGCGCGGAGGAACCGGTCGATCATCGCCGGGATGACGTGCCAGCGGTTGCGGTCCCCATGCGTACCGGGGCCGTAGAGGTTGGTGGGAATCAGCGCCACGCCGTCGAGTCCATGCTCCTGCCGGTAGGCGTGCACCAACTCCACGAGCACGCGCTTGGCGATGCCGTAGGCGGCGTTGCTGGGCTCCGGGCGGCCGTCCCACAGCGCCCCCTCTGGCGTCGGTACCGGCGCGTCGGCGGGGTAGGCGCAGGCGGACGAGACGACGATGAGGCGGATGGGGTAGCTGACGCTCGCGGCACAGACCGCCAGCGCCATCGCGAGGTTGTCATGGAGCAGCGTCGCGGGGTGCGCGGCGTTGAACGCGATGCCTCCGACCGTGGCGGCGAGGTGGACGACCGCGTCGGGGCGCTCCGTCGCGATCCACGCGTAGACGGCATTGGCGTCTCGACAATCAAGCGCGGTGCGCGACATCGGCCAGACGACCATGTGCTCGGCCCGTTGGAGTTGCGCCGCGACGGCGCGGCCGAGCATCCCAGACCCGCCGGTGACACACACCCTCATGGCCGGCGCCCCTTCGGGCGGTCCCACGTCGTGCGCTTACAGTCCGGGCAGATGCGCGGGCGCGCACGCTTGCGCGGGGTCCAGGCGTGCCCGCATCGCAGGCACCGGCAGCGCGGGAGGTCGTCCGCCACGGCTGTCTACGTATACGTAGGCGCGCGTCGCCGCGCCACTACTTTTTGTGCCCCGCGTGGTCCGGGTTCTCCCAGCACGCGCACGTCCGGTCGCACTCGCATCGGAGCGGGTCCGTCGGATCGCAGCAGCGCGAGGCGTAGCCCTTGCAGCCACGCTCCCCGAGGAACAGATTGGGCAGCCCATCGCCGCCGTGGCCGCGGCCCTCGGTGACGCACACCTTGGCCGCGCAACCGCTCATCACGAGGACCACGAGCAGGATCACGAGCGCACGCATAGGTGCCTCCTTCAACGCTTCTCGGCCAGCACCGACTCCCACATGGGGTCCGCGTCCGGCTCGCTCCAGCACTCGACCTGCACGACGCGGAACGGCGCCAGCAGCGCCTCCCACTCGGCGCGCGCCACGTACCGCTCATGGATCGTTGTGGGCGCCGCACGATCGTAGAACTCGCTGTCGTGGAGCGCGGACGGGAGACCCGCGGGGCGCACCGGCACGCGGTGGAACGCGAGCCATCGGCGCGACACTCGCACGGCCTCCGCGATGGCCTGCGCCCACCCGTCGGCGTCGAGCAGGTGGAGCAGCGCCGCGCCGTTCCACACGCAGTCCATAGAGGCATCCGCATAGGCGCCGAGGTCGCGCTGGTCCGACTGGCGAAACGCGATGCCTGGATAACGTAGGTGCGCCTGCGCCACCATGCCGGGCGCGTAGTCGCAGCCGTAGTACGTCGTGCGCGGGTGAACGGCGTGCACGATCTCGCGGTAGTAGGCTGCGCCACACCCGACCTCTAGCAGTGTCACGGGCGACGGCGCCATCGCGCCAAGCAGCGCGCGCGCCGCATCGAATGGGCCGTGCGGGCCGCCCGCGCGCCAGTCCACGAGTTCGCGGTCGGCCAGCCGCGCCTGCGCGGCGGGCACCTCGGGATGCTGCCAGCCTTCGGCGGCGCGCGTCACGCGAGCGCCTCCAGCAAGTCCAACAGGATGGCGCAGCGGTGCCGGTAGGTGTGGGAGGCGAGCGTCCGCCGCTGCCCCGCCGCCGCGATGGCCTGTGCGCGGTCGTCGTGGTCGAGGAGCCACCGCACGTTGAGCGCCGCCTCGCGCGGGTTGCCGAACGGGACGCATTCCTCCCACGGCGTGTAGAGCGCCGCGAGATTCGCGCTCGTCTCGGTCACGAGCACCGCGCCCATGCCGGGCGCCTCAAACGTGCGCATGTTGCACGTGTACCACTTGCGGCCGGTCCCGTCGCCGCGTGGCGCCGTGTGCACTTCGCCGTGGCGGTTAAGCGCCACTTTCGACGCACCGAGCACGCCGAAATAGTCGTCGCCCCACGCCTCGCCTTGCCAGGAGTTGACGAGCGGCAGCGGGATCTTGTCCGGCCCCTGGTAGCCCCACCAGCGGAACTCGGGGACCTGCTCGGCCACCGCGCACACGGCGTGCTGCCCGGCCTGCCAGTGGCGCGCGATGCCGAGCCCACCGACGAACGTGGCGGGGAAGGTGCGCGCGGCCCACGGGCGCGCGGCGCCGGCCATGAACGCATCGGACTCCGTGCCGCTCCCGTCCACCGCCAAGCCGAGTCGGCGCGGGTCGAATGCGAGTGGCAGGTACTCGACTCTCAACCCTCTCTCTTTCATGGCGCGCGCGTAGTGGGGGAACGCCGTCACCACGAGGTCGTAGGCGCGGAGCTGGTCGTCGCTCGGCGCCTCGCTCGACACCATCGCGACGACGGCCTTGGCGCCGCGCGACCGGAAGCCCTGGACGTCGCCGGCATCGACGCTCGTGGGGACGCGCATGACGACGATGGCGTCGGCACAGACTGCGTCCCATGCGTGGTCCCGCTCCATCGCGGCCGTGAGCGCTGGCACGCCGAGCAGGATTTCCTCGGACTCCGCGCCGTGGTACCGGCAGGCCGCAGCGTAGGAATCCCAGCAGCCGAATCTCGCGTCGAGGAGCCGGTCGCGCTGCGCATGCCACGGCTGGTCCGCGAGGTCCGCCGTGGCGCCGTAGACCTGGCGCGCGACCTGTGGGTACAGGGAGTCCAGGAAGGCTACGCGCATGCCGCCGCCCCATCACGCACCGACTCGACCACGCGCGCCACGTCCCCACGCGAGAGCCCCGGCCGGCAGGGGATCATCACGCCCTCGCCCTTGGCCGCGACGCACTCAATCCCACGCGCCGCACAGGCCGCGATCACCGCTGGCCGCGCGGCGGCCGAGACACAGAGCCACCCCCCGCCGTGATTGGCCCACCGCGCGCCCGGGAACGCCTCGACCAACGCGCGCGCCGCCGCCCAATGCGCCTGCATGCGCCCGCGCGCGCTTGGGAGCACGGCGCCCACGGCGGACGTGGCTGTGGCGCCAGCCGCCCATCCGAGCGTCGCCACCACCTCGGCCACGCGCGCGCTGATCGCCGCGTCGCGCGAGCCGACGAACCCGAGCGGGCCGCACGGCCACACGGCGGTGCCGTCGGCGAGGTCCCAGGCGAACGTCGTTCCCGTGCGCGGCGGGGACCAGAGCGCCTGGTCGCACCAGGCCACGAGGACGCCCGCGCGCCGGCACGCCTCGCGCGCGAGGTAGCCGGAGGTCACGAACACGCCGCCCGCGAGCCCGAGGAGATGCGCCAACCGGTCGGCGATTGGTTGCGCGTCATGGGTCACGCTCGACTCCAGCACGTCGCGCCATGCGCGCCACACGTCGCCCCACCGCGCGCGGAGCCCGTCGTGCCAGGGATCGCGGAGGCGGAGCACGGCGCTATTCGATGATGCGCGCCGTGAGCGCGCCGTCCCATCGGACGATGGTGTTCCAGTGCTCGTGATGCCGGCTGAACCACCGCCGTAGGATCATGGCATCCGGCCCGATGAGCGGCCCCATGCGGAGGATACGGTGCATCGCGCCGGCCACATCGCGATCGGCCAGCGGCGCGAAGTAAGAATTCGGGCGCTGGAACACGAGCCCCGAGCCATCGCGCTCCGGCCACACCCACCACTCGTGCCCCGCGTAGGCCGTGTGGTCGAACCCTGCCCCCTCGAATCCGAAGAGGCACTCCTTGAACGGCGATGGGCACTCGATCACGCCGCGCTTCGCGATGCGGTTGATCTCGGCGATGGCCGCGAGCGGCTCGGCCACGTGTTCGATGATGTGGGACGCGACGAGGTAGTCAATCGACTGCGTCGCGATCTCGGGGTAGCCCGCGCAGAGGTCGCCTTGGTGGAAAGTCGAGTCGCGCGGTCGGTCGTCGAGCCCTCGGTCGATCACGTCCATGATCACGTTCGCCCGCGGCCAGAACGTGCGCGAGCCCGGGCCGATCTCGGCGCACACCCACTCGTCGGGAATCGTGGTGTCTGCCAGGAGACGCTGCCACGGCGTCGGGTCCGTCTCGCTCCAGAGCGGCTTGCGCCACCGGAGGCAGAACGCCGGGTACCAGCGCCCCGCGAGCGGCGGCTCTTCAGCCACGAACTCGAACCCATACTCCTCGACGAGTGCGCGCAGTTGCGCTCGCGCGTAGCCCGCGAAGTGGTCGCCGCCATCGCCGCCCCGCGGCCCCTGCACGTGCCGGCGCATGAGCGCCAACTCTGTGGCGTTCGCGCCGTCGCGCGCCGCCGACTCGATGCGATCCAGCGCCGCCGCCATGTCCGGCACGTCGAGGCGCAGCACGCCGCCGGGCTTGAGCACGTAGTCGACGTTGAGCACAAACTTGCGCAGCTCTCCCATCGACCAATGCTCGGCCACCTGGCGCGCCAACACCTCATCGACTTGGTGCACGCCGAACGGGAGTCCGTGCAGCGCATCCGCGAAGTCGTCGACGACGGTGTCGGTGAGCGCCAGCGGCCCGCGCGACACCTCTTCGCGCGTCGTGGGGATGCGCGCGTAGTAGGCGTCGCCGTCGTCGGTGATCCACCGCTCCATGAGGTCGGGGCGCGCCGAGGCGAGGTGGCGATTGGGGGCGGGAAGATCGACGTTCCGATAGCCCCGCAAGTAGATTTTGCCGCACCCCACATGCACGCGCAGCGGCTCGCTACCCACAGATCACCTGCGCTTCCGTCGAATGCCCGCGCGCGGTGACCCCGTAGCGCGCGGCGTACTGTTCGACGGGCTGTTGTACGAGGTCGTAGGCCGGCATCGCCGCCTGGGACGCCCGCAACTCCGATACGCGCGGCTCCCGCTCGGCCCACACGGAGCGCCAGGTCGCGTAGATGCGGTCGTAGTCGGCGACCGTCTGCGCGCGCGCCTCGTCCTCGCGGTAGTGGTGCACCACGCGCGCGCGCGGCGCCACGACGAGCGGGCGCCCCGCCGCCTGAAACCGCATGGACAGCGCGTTGTCACAGCCATACATGCGCACGCGCGGATCGAATCCGCCCACGGCCTCGAAGTCCACGCGGCGGAACAATCCGAAGTTGGCGTAGAGCAGTCCCGCCGGAAACTCATTGACGTGCCAGCCATAGGGCGGGTGCGGCGTCAGGTACGGAAGCACGGCCATACCGGCGCGAGGCGTCGCGCGCAGCGCCGCGATGGCTTCGGCGTCCCACGCGGGTTCAACCTCGCAGTCGTCGTTGAGCCAGACGATCCATTCCTCGTCGCCCATCGCGGCGAGCGCGTTGTAGCCGGCGCTCACGCCTTGGCGCGGCCACTCGCGGCGCACGGTCACGCGCGGGTGCACGCACCAGTCGGGGACCGGCACCTCGGGCGGCTCCAAGAACCCGACGTAGAGGTGCCAGTCCGTGCGGCTCTGCGCGAGCAGCGAGCGGAGGAGGCGCGCGCCCTCGGCTTCGCGCGAGGCGCCGTGCCCGACGAGGATGGCGAGGCGGTCGCTCATGGACGCGTCTACGTATACGTAGCGGCGCTCGATCGCGCCACCACTATTTTTCTGCGATCGGGTGGACGCGCGCCCCGTGCTTGGCGGCGGCCGCCGCGTGCGCGCGACAGCCGCGCCACGCGAGCGTCGTGCTCGTGCGCACGGGGAACGAGACGCCTTGGTCGTCGCGCTGCCAGCGCACCGAGACCACCTCGTGCTGCACGACGCGCCGCGCGGGGCGCGTGCATTGCCGGTAGCGCCGGCCTCGGATCTTCTGACACTGGCTCACGCGGCCCCCCCACTCCCGTTCTTCGCGCATGCGCGCAGCAGCGCGTCGCGTTCGGCGTCGGAGAGTAGCGCGACTTCCTGCGCCGTCAACCCCCCGACGCCGG
>JAUYHB010000020.1 GCA_030690305.1 bacterium
CTTCAAGATTTGAATTGAGGTCAGCCAGATTTTTGTTGGCATGGTCGAGTTCTTTGGTCACCTGTTCAAGGCTGTCTTTTTGCTTCACTTCGGTGATAACGCTTCTGATGGTGAGGAGGCCGAAAAAGAGGGTGAGGAGGAACACGCCGATACTCACGGTAAATTCAAAGCTGTCACGGGCCACGAGAATACGCCCGAACGTAATCATCCAGATAATTATCGTAAACAATTCGGCAGTGATGACTTTGGCATTGAACAGATGGAAACGGGTTGCGGCATACAGCACTCCAAAAACATAAACAGGTATGGTAAAGCCCCCCAGGGGAAGCAGCGGAACATCGTACCAAATGAGGTATTGGGTTGAACCCCCAATGGCGGGAACAATCGTTGTCCAGAAGAGTAAAAGGATGGTTTGCTGGAATACTTTCTCTTTACTCTGTTTGTATCCGAGAAAAAAATAGACATACGCCAAAGAAAAACAGAAAAGAAAGAAACCGATAAATGCCGTAAGAAATCTGCCCGGAACAAGCCATTGGTCAAACCACAGCCTCGGACTGACGGAAGAAGAAAGGATAATGTTTGTTTCAAAAAGAAGGTCCGAAAGGAGAATCCCGGCAATGGTAAGAGTGAAGGTATAGATTACTCGCTGGAATACCCGATACGAAACTTTATTATGTTCTTCAACCAGACGTGCGGCAAAGTCGGCAAAAAACACGCACCCCGCAAGTAACCCGAAGAAACCAATCTGCCATGCAAGAACACTCACGGCTTCCGTGGGAGCGACAATGGCGACAAAATGACTCCCCGACCAAAACATCCACCCAAAATCACAATACGCCAATGAGCGAGCGGCACGATTATGCCAAGCGGAGAAAAACAGAAAAAGCCCGGAGATGCCGCTTGTGACAACGTTAAGAGAGAGGGAAACGAGATAAATAAACACAATGGGGTCCACAGTAATTATGATACCAAGATTTTGAGAAAAAACCTGTATACAACGGGGTTGATTGACTTTGTTTTTCCGCTTATAATTATCCTTGTAACATATTTTGACTGTGACCGATAAAAAACACAAAATTTTCTTCGTTGAAGATGAGCCGGGAATTGCCGACTTGTATTGTATGTCGTTTAGCAGTAACGGTTTTGAAATTGAAAGTTTCGCCAACGGCACCGAGGCACTCAGGCGTCTTGAGGAATACAAAAAAGACTCAAGCATTCGACCTGATTTGATTATTCTTGATATCCTCCTCCCCGATGTTTCCGGCCTGGAGATCCTCAAAGAGGTTCGCAGAGACCGTGCCTTCGACCTGGTTCCGGTCATAATGCTTACCAACTACGGCACGGATGAAATAAAGCAGGAAATCCAGAAAACCCCCAATACGAGCCATGTTCTAAAAATCGATACTAGCCCCCGTCTCTTTGTTAAGCAGGTGAAGGATCTTATAGAAAAAACCAACGGTTCTGGGGGAAAAAGCGCTTAATAAAGCCAAAATTGTAAAACAAAAAGGACTTGTTGTGAAGTCCTTTTTATGTTATAATAGGGGTTAGCGGAGTTTATAGGTAGAAGTAAGATCGCCCGCGAAACGCACTGTGATTTTACTCCTGGTTATCTCCGCCATATAAGAGTCGATATTACAAAGGAACAAACCATTCCCACTATGGACTATTTTCTTATTCTCTACTTCCTCGCGGGAGCTCTGGAGGATTTCTTTGTAACCCTTAACTGGCGTTACGTTGCCAAGGAAAAACCCTTTTCCGCGGCGTTCTTTTCGTTTCTGGCAATGGTAGTGAATATGGCGGTCGTATATAACATACTGACAGCACTCGATAGCACAAGGAGCGTGCTCGCCATTATTGTGTTCTCTTTGGGAATTGCAACAGGAACTTTTTTGGCAATGAAGTTCAATCCGGACTTCAAAGCGATATTCAGCACAAAAAGACGAACAAAGAAGCCTGCAACAGTCATTGCGACACCTAATGAGAAACCTCTCCTGTCTCCGGTCCCTGAAAAGACATACGTTTCATAACATAAAATCCGCCGAGAGGCGGATTTTTGTTTACCCAGTCGGTAATTCCACAGTGAATATTGAGCCCTTCCCCGGCCCCTCGGACTCAACAAAAACCCGGCCACCGTGCAACTGAATCATATTTTTCGAAAGAGCCAACCCAAGCCCTCTTCCTGTCGCATACATTTTTTGGGCCTCAGGAGTTCTTTCAAAATAGTGATTAAATATTTTTAACAGATCGTCTTTGGATATGCCGATACCCGTATCCTTAATCTCAATCCGAAGGAAGTTCTTTTTGTCTATGGGATGGATAAAAACAACTCCCAGCACCGATACTCCCCCCTCTTGCGTGTATTTCACCGCGTTATCAATCAAATTAAAAAGTGCCGCTTTTATAATGCGCCGGTCGGCGGGAATTCTAAGCACCTGCGCTTCCGGGGTGAACGAGACTTTGAATGAAAGATGTCTCTGCTCTATATTAGGTTTTAGCTCGTTTTTTATCTCCTCGATAACCGAAGAGATGTCCGTCGGCTCGGGATTGATTAAGGCCTTTCCGACTTCAACCTGCGAGATGTTGAGAAAATCATTGATGAGATCTTTCATTTTTTCCGAAGCATCAGAGGCTTTAACGAGATATGTCCGCGTATCGTCATCAAGACCGCTTTGCTTATCAAGCGCCATTTGAAGAAAACCCTTGATAACGGTAAGCGGGGTACGTAGGTGGTGCTGGGCAGTAAGAATAAACTGGTCTTTGGCTTTGTCCAATTCTTCAAGTTCGATTCTCGCTTTCTTTTCCACCTCGTATGCCTTACGAACTTCGGCGGTCTGTTCTTCCACCTTCTCTTCGAGATGGTTGTTGAGATCGGCAAGTTTCTTATTTGCAGAATCAAGTTTGGCGTTGAGAGACGACAACTCTTCCTTCTGCCTCACCTCGCTCGCCACACTTTTGATAAGAAAAATTCCGATGATAGAAACTCCTCCGAGAAGGGCAAAGTCAAAAGCCGTATTTTGGAACATGTTCGCAAAGAAAAAACGCAGACCGAGGATTATAAGAAGAGACAGTGTCAAGATTTCGGCGACGACCGCCCTCATATTGAAAAGATGATACCGAACGATTGAATACGCAATGATGGTCAAATAAAGCAAAATGCCCGCAAAACCAAACGGATACACCTGAATTCCATAGTTTGCGAGAAAATCAGCCGAGGCAAGGGCGTAAAAAGAAAAAGCCCAAAAGCTTGCTTTTGCATACTGATGCTGCTGGGAATCTTTTGGATTTTTGAATGCTTTAAAAAGAATAAAATATAAATACCCAACAAGGGAATAAAGAAAAACAAGATACGATGGGTGCAGTGGACCTACTTTTGGATAAAAACCCCAAAAGTATGTATACGTGCCGGAAATCATGAGGTCGGTCGCAAAAATTGAGATTATGTAGAAGGAAGTGACGGCATATGAACTGAAAAGAAGGACCTTGTGAAATGTTTTCTTGAGTTCAAAAAGTGACAAATAGAAATGAAGCAGCGCGACAGGAATCCCCGTTACTCCGATATAAAGAAGCTTCGCAAAAATGATGGCTCTTGTGGGATCCGTTTCGTTAAAAAGCAGAGCGGCATTGAACTCCCATATGAATGTAACAATGGAAACAATAAAGAAGGACAGGTGCACGGGCGATTTGGGATTTTTGAAAAAAACAAACAGACCAAGGTAGATGAAAAGAATGGCGCTTATAAAAGGAGGTATGGAGTAAATCGATGGAGTCATGGCGTATCGTTAATATTCTTTCCTGTTTATCGGCAATTCTACAACAAACGTGGTGCCAAGGCCTCTCCCCTCCGATGACGCTGAAATTTTTCCTCCGTGATTTTCAATGGTGTTTTTTGTGATAGCCAGGCCGATTCCCTTCCCTGTTGTGTTGATTTTTCGCGCTTCTTCTCCCCGTTCAAAATAACGCTTGAACATTTTCGAAATTTCGCCCTGGGTGAGGCCGATACCCGTGTCAGAAACTTCAAGACGGAATATTTTTGTTTTTTCGATTGGGTGAATAAGGACGGAACCATGTACTGAGATTCTTCCTTCCTGGGTATATTTGACGGCATTATCAATGAGATTGAAAATCGCGTGTTTAATGGATTTATCCGCATACACAAAGGTATTTTGCGCTTCGCCGGAAAAGTCCGTTTCGAAACGAATCTTTTTCCGTTCCAATTCGGAACTCAATTCATCCTGAATATCCTTGAGGATTTGCCATAAAGAAACGGGGGCACGCTCAAAGCTCGCTTTTCCAACTTCATGCTGAGCGATATCAAGGAAGTCATTGACCATACCCGCCATTTGTTTTGAGGCTTCGTCTATTTTTGAAAGCGCGTGCGTTCCTTCGGGGCTCAGATTTTTTTCTCCGGTTTTTAATAAATCGACGAAACCTTTTATAACGGTAAGCGGGGTACGGAGGTGGTGCTGGGTGGTGAGAATAAACTGGTCTTTGGTTTTGTCGAGTTCTTCGATGTCTATACGCGCCCTTTTTTCCACCTCATACGCCTTGCGGATTTCAACAGTCTGGCCGCGGACACGGTCTTCAAGGTGAGTATTGAGATCGGTAAGTTTTCGGTTGGCCTCGTCAAGGCTTTCCTTCTGTTTCATCTCGGTCAAAACGCTTCGGATAGTGAGAAAACCAAAAAAGACCGAGAGAACAAAAAGACCTATATCAAAGGACCTTTGTATCAAGTCCTGGTCAATAAGAATACGACCAAAAAGCAGGAGCCAGATAATAATCGTTGACAATTCCGCCGTAACGACTTTGAGATTAAATAAATGAAACCGTGTAATGGCGTAAAAAAGAAAAATCGCATAAATCGGAATAATAAAACCGCCGACGGGAGGCATGGTGAAAGGAAGGTCATACAGAATAGAAAACATCGAACCTCCTCCGACTGCCGCAGCAACGCTCGGCCAGACAATATAATCTATTTGTTTCTGGTAAAGCGCATTCGCTCTTTTTCTCGCTTTAACAAGCCAAATATTACCCACGGTAAAACTGGCGCTATAGTAGATGAGAAATATTTCAAAAAGGCTTCCCGGAATCGGCCAATTTTGAGTCCATAAAACGTCCTTTAGGGAACCCAAAATAAAATTGGTTCCGAAAAAAATATCGAGAAGGTTCGCGCCTGCCAAGAGCAGGGCAATTTTTTGAAAAATGTGAAGATGTCGGCGGTATGATGTCCCCGCGATTTGATCGGCAAAAGACGAAGAGAGTTCAACAAAAAAGACAGGGGTGAAAATAAGTCCAAAATAAGAAACACTCACCAAAAGAGATGCCTGCTCCGGGTATTGAGAGAGGAGGGAAAGAAAGTTAAAAATTGCCCAAAAAACGATAGCGAACGAGAGGTTTGCAAAACCCCGGACCGTCGGATTTGTTCTGTACGTCGTGAGAAAAAGAAACAAACCAATAAGACCGGGGATAAGAATGTTTGAAAATAGAAGCGAAAGATACAGTACAAGATACACATGCATGGCTATATGATACCACCAATATATTGGCGACACATGGCCATTCTGTGCTTAACATTCAACCTTGTCCGCTTCTAAAGTAAGGGCCATTTTGAGGAAAACACCCTTATTTGCCTAGATTTTTGATTCGTGGTAGACTTTTTGAGTTATCTTAATCAATCGAAAGACTCTTTTTGGCTATACACATACGAATTAATAACGCCATCCGGGCACCGCAACTGCGGGTTATTGGGCCCCAAGGAGAAAACTTCGGGGTCATCTCTCTTAGTGAGGCTCTTTCAAAAGCCAAGGAGATGGGACTTGATCTTATTGAGATTTCCCCTGCAGCCACGCCTCCCGTTGCAAAAATCTTTGATTATGGTAAGTTTCAGTACGCCGAGCAGAAAAAGCAGAAGATTACGCGAACGAAAGTTCATACCGTAGAAGTAAAGAACATTCAAGTAAAAATAGGGACGGGTGACCACGATTTGGCTCTTAAAGCAAAAAAAGTATCCGAATGGCTAAAGGAAGGAAATCGGGTCCGAGTGGATTTATTTCTTTCAGGAAGGGCAAAATATCTCGAGTTTGGTTTCCTCAGAACCCGTCTTGAGCGGTTGCTCAAACTTCTTACTGAAAACTATTCAATGGCGGAGCCGATTACAAAAGGCCCGAAAGGCCTCACGTCGGTTATAGAAAAAGAAAGAAAATAGAACATGAAAACAAATAAGGCATACACAAAACGGCTTCGAGTGACCAAGAACGGTAAAATAATCTCTCGAAAATCGGGACAAAACCATTTTAACGCAAAAGAAAGCGGCAGAACCGGTCTGCATAAGAAGGGGTCAAACCAGCTTGTGCTGAAAAATAAACTTAAGAGCCGATATTTGATTAACACTATTTAGTTAACAAGTAATACCATGACACGAGTAAAAAAGGGGGTTCACGCGCTGAAACGACGCAGAAACATTCTGGAACAGACTAAAGGATATCGTTTCGGACGAAGTACAAAAGAACGTGAAGCGAAAACGGCTATCAGTCATGCCGGTTCGTACGCATTCGCCCACCGCAGAACAAAAAAAAGGGAGGCCCGCAGAACATGGAACATTAAAATAGGAGCCCAGGCGCGCACATTCAACCTCTCCTACAGTAAGTTTATCGGGGCGTTAAAAAAGAAAAACATATCAATCGACAGAAAAGTACTCGCCCATCTCGCAGAGAATGAGCCCGAAACATTTAAACGGCTCGTTGGAGAAATCCTCTAAAAACCCGCCTCAAGCGGGTTTTTGTTTGCGCCGTATGCGACAAGAAGGAGATACACAAGTGTCCCGGCCCCCAACACGTCCATTATAATATCGCTGACGGTGTCAAACGCGTATCCTTCCATATCGGTACGCATCATTCCGGTAGAATACTCGAATAGTTCCCATAAAATACCAACTGCAAGAACAACAAGTAAAGTCGGGAGAAGGCCGGGAGTTTTTTTCAGAAAAAAAGCATATGCCCAAATGAAAAGGGCGGCAACAAAAATTCCTCCTAGAAAATGCGTCACAACATCAAGCCACCACCATTGCCAGTACAAAAAAAACTTGTCTGCCAAGAATTGGACAATCGCAACCAAAAGACCCACGCAAACAATTATCCAAAAAGAAACGTATCGAATGTTCATAGAGATATAAAATTCTTTGTCGCTGTTGCTCGTCCGTCCCACTTTAGGCGAACCCTTATTAATTAGGGGATAAAATGGAAACATCCGCCTAAGGCGGATGCCTCTATAAGGGTTATTTGGTTGATATTTACCTAGTGAAATACTAGGTGGGTGCTCGCATCAGAAACACCACGGTGCTCTGAGATGTAGGGCTCCCTTAAAATATCTTTAATCTAGATAATATCCCAAATAACCCTACTTTAAGTGTATACCCTTTCACAATTAAAAAACAAGAGGAAAAAAATCAAGGATTGAAGGCACTTTTTAGGCTTGTTTCAAATCCCTCCTTCCGCCCGTTAGAGTGAGCAATTACCTTTTCAGAGACTAGCGAACACGACGGTGTGAGCTCGAGGAATTTTCTAGCAGGAAAATATCCGCACTCTGAAAAAGTAATTACGAACGTTTTTTACTCTAAAATTCCATCGAGATTCACGTCGTAGAGAATTTTTTCCTGCACCAAAGAATAGCTGATTGGGCCTTCCGGAAACCACAACTCTATTTCCTTCCCCGCCTGTTCCTCACTGTCGGTGGACGCGTGAACAATGTTTCTTATTGAGCGATTTGAAAAGTCGGCAATTTCATATGAATCAACAACAAAGTCTCCTCTGATGGTTCCCACATCGGTGCTCAACGGTTCCGTGCCTCCGGTAATTTTTCGGACAATTTTAATCGCATGCGCCCCTTGCCAAACCATCGCAATCACGGGACCGCTTGTCAGATATTTCTTCAGCCGTTCAAGAATCGTATCCGCTATTTTAAGAGGGTCCTCGGCGGGAGGCACTAGTCCTTTTTCTTTGTAACTTTTTATGCTTTTCTCACCCACTTTTTGTTTCCACGAAGGGTCAATGAGGTAATGCTTTTCAATAAGCGATGCGTCAGGCACGAGCATTTTCAATGCGACAAGTTTTAGCCCCACTCGTTCATATCGACGGACCACCTCTCCAATGAGTGAGCGCTGAATGCCGTCCGGCTTTATAAGAACGAGGGTTTTTTCTTGTTTAGGGCGTTTCATGAAAGTTAATTGAGGCTAGTATACCACAGAGCGTTTATCAGGTAAGCACTTCCGCCTCCCCGTCCGTAATAAGGACAGTGTGCTCGAAATGGGCGCTTCGTTTTCCGTCCGCTGTTTTCGTTGTGTATCCGTCTTTGGAAAAAAGAATACGCCCGTTTCCCTCATTGATAATCGGCTCTATCGCAAGCACCATCCCGGGTTTGAGTAAATCTCCCTCCCCCCTTTTTCCGGTGTTTGGCACATACGGGTCTTCATGAACAGCGTAACCTACTCCGTGCCCGGCGAGTGTTTCAACAATACTAAAACCGCTTCCGGATACGGTTTTTTCAATGGCATATCCGATATCGCCTATATGTCCATTCCCTTTTGCGGCTTTGATACCGGCAATGAGAGCCTTTTTTGTTATTTCAAGTAATCGTTTTGATTCCGCATCCGTCTTCCCCGCCGCGACAGTAACAGCGGCGTCGGTAATCATTCCCTTGTACGAGAGACCGAGGTCAACACTTACAATGTCTCCTTCCGAAACTATTCTCGGATTTTCATTGGGAATGCCATGTACCACTTCCTCGTTAATTGAAATGCACACTGCTCCGGGAAACGGACGATGCACCCCGTATGGAGTGTACCCAAGAAATGCCGGAATAACTTCATGTTCTTTTGAAAGTGAGAGCGCAAGAGAATTGAGCGTATCGGTAGAAACTCCGGGGGTAACCGCTTCGGCAAGTTTTGACAGTATCAATGCGTGGCGCCTGCCCCCTTCCCGCAAGAGGTTTATTTCTTTTTCATTTTTGATTGTAATCATAAAATTACTCCAGACCGGTACCTTTGAGAATGTCTTCTTGAACTTTTTCTATCGGCTGTTCCCCGTTTATTTCGACAAACCGATATTCCGGCTTGCTTCTGAAAAATTCAATCGCGGGAACAACGTTATTTTCGTACCAATCGAGTCTTCGTTCAATATCCATCGTGGTGTCATCCGCCCGGCCCCTTGCCAAAAGACGGTCCCTCGCCCACTCTCTCGAAACGTTAATAGGCACAATAAAGGGATGTTTTATTCCGTAAAAGGAAAGTGCCGAGTCAAACACGGGAGCCTCACTTCCCCGTCGTGAGAGCCCGTCAAGGATAAGATGTTCGTTGCCGGTAAAATTCTTTATAAGGTATTCGGTCCATACCCAAATAGGCAAAAAAGCCGGCAATAGTCCTCCGTTTTTCACCACTGCACTTGTCAGTTCGCTCGTATGTGATTTTTCTTCGAGAAACTCTCGAATACGCCTTCCCGTTTCAATATGGAGAACGTTACGTCCCGGGTCTTTTTTCTTAAGATATTCCCCAAGCAAATCCGCCTGAGTTCCTTTCCCTGACCCGGACCTCCCGAAAAAAATAAAGGTTTCCGGAGACATACGATTAATACTCTCGTATGGATACCTGAGAGTCAACTTTCTTTATAAGATCAATGACGACCGAAACAACAATGAGAAGCGCAGTACCCCCGATGGTAAGGGAGGGAATTCCGGTGATACCCTGGACGATAATCGGCAAGACTGCGATAACTCCCAAGAAGAGCCCCCCAAAAAGGGTCAGGCGATTGAGTATACGGGCCAGGTGTTCGGCGGTAGAAACGCCCGGACGAACTCCGGGGATAAACGCTCCGCTTTTTTGAAGATTGGTTGAAATGGAGACCGGATCAAACGTAAGAGCGGTGTAAAAGTAGGTAAAGAGGAATACGAGGATAAAATACAATGCGCCGTAAAACCAGTTATTTTGAAGCAAGCTTGTCGCAAAAGAACCGATATTGCGCAAAACTTCGTTTCCCATCTGCGAGAGAAAATTACTGATGAGTTGTGGAAATAAAAGAATGGAAAGGGCAAAAATAATCGGAATAACCCCCGCCTGATTAAGACGCAAAGGAAGGTACGTTGAGAGGCCACCGTATACACGGGCTCCACGAATGCGTTTGGCATAGGTAACGGGAATGGGACGTTCCGATTCGGTAATAATCACTACTCCACTAATGACGATAAGGGCCACTGCAAGGAAAGCGAGGTATAAAGGAATCTGAGCGGGGTCAAACGTGAAGATAATCTGTGCAATAAGCGAAGGTAGTGAGGCGACGATACCGGCAAAAATGATAATCGATACGCCGTTTCCTATTCCAAACTCCGTCATTAATTCTCCCAACCACATGAGAACCATCGAACCTGCCGTGACAACAATAACGTTTACAAGCAGGTCAAATGACGAGAGATGAGTGACAACACCGTTGCGCTCAAGAATATTCAAGAAAGCGAATGACTGAGCAAGCGCCAAGGGTACGGTAAGTAACCGAGAGTATTGTGTAAATTTTTTTCTGCCCGCTTCCCCCTCTTCCTGATACATCGCCTTGAGCTTCGGGAACATGATCGTTAACAACTGCATGATAATCGAGGCGGTGATGTAGGGTCCCACGCCCAACATTACCAATGAGAGATTTGCCAATCCTCCCCCGGAAAAAACGTTTATGAGACCGAAAAATTCATTGCCCGAGAAAAAAGTTTGGAGACGGGCAGTATCAACTCCCGGAATCGGAATGTTTGACAATACTCTAAAAACAACAAGGGCACCGAGGGTAAAAAGAAAACGCATCCGCAAGGTACGATCTCCGACGGCAAAGGCTATTTTTCTTAAAAATTCGTTCATTGTTTTTTAAACTCCGACTGTTCCTCCCGCCTTTGTTATTTTTTCCGCTGCGGCGGCAGACAAAATACATCCGGAAACTTTAAACTTTTTGGAGATTTCACCCTGTGAAAGAATTTTCACCTTCGGGTATCTCCCTTTGCTCAAAGAAACAAATCCTTTGGAAGCAAGTGTTGCGGGGGTAATGCTATCGTTTGCTGAAAATGCTTTTTCAAGAACGGCAAGACTGACAGTAACGGGTTTTACTTGGAAACTCTTAAAACGGTAACCGCGGCGCTTGGGTATTTTCTTGATTATATCCCGCATGATCGGACGAATTTTGCCTCCGGCGCGCGCTTTTTGGCCTTTCGTGCCCCGCCCCGATGTTTTTCCCCTTTTGCCACCACGGCCTACTTGGCGGGCTTTTTTATTTTCGTGAAGACGTTGTATGTTGTGTAACTGCATGGTAATAAAAATTATTTCTTCGATGAGGAAAATTCAGAGAGGGCTTCTACGGCGGCTCGGGCATTGTTAAGCTGGTTTTTGCTGCCGGAAAGAATTTTAGACACAATGTCCTTAACGCCAGCCAGCTCAAGCACGGTGCGCACGGCACGGCCGGCAACCAATCCACGGCCTTCCGCCGCAGGCTTGATGTATACATAGGCACTTGCGTATTTCGCCGACACTTCGTACGGAATGGACATGGTTTTGGTAAGTGATAGGCGCACCATGTTTTTCTTTGCATCCCGGAGGGCTTTTTCAATAGCAAGCGCGGTATCAGCACCCTTTCCGACTCCGACTCCAACCCCTCCCTTCTTGTCTCCTATGACAATGGAAGCACTGAAAGTAAATCGGCGACCACCTGCAACAACACGCGCCACACGTCTTAAGCTGATGAGTTTTTGGTCGTACTCGGAACGAGGAGCACTGCGACGAGAGGGCTTGCGTCTCATGTTCTTTCGCACGTCTCTTCCGAATGCGGGTCTTACGTCGGCGGGCTTGTTTTTCGGTACGTCCTGAGAAACGACTTTTACGTCTTTTGTTTCGGGAACGGATTCAGTTGTAATTTCTTTTGTTTCCATGAAAAAATTAAAATTTAAGGCCTCCTTCGCGCGCCCCCTCAGCGATTGCTTTCACTTTCCCCGAGTAAAGAAAGCCTCCGCGGTCAAAAACAACTTCATTGATTTTTTTGTCTTTCGCTCCTTTGGCGATTAAATTTCCCACCTCTTTTGCCTTCTGAAGCATCGTACCCTTCTTCACTTCCCTTGAAGTAACCTGGAAAATAGTGTTCATGCCATCATCATCGATCAATTGGGCATATGAGTATCGATTTGAAACAAAAACGGCAAGACGCGGCCTTTTTGCCGTACCGTGGACTTTCGCTCGGATGCGCGCGTGTTTTCGTTTTCGTTTTAATATTTTTTCTTTATGTGCACTCATGGTATGTGGTTTATACTGCCGATTTCTTGCCTTCTTTTCGAAGAATCACTTCATCGCTGTACCGGATACCTTTCCCTTTGTACGGCTCGGGCTTTTTGAGGTCGCGCAATATCGCGGCAAACTGTCCGACCGTCTCATTGTCCACTCCCGAAATTGTAATGATGTTTTTTTCGCTTGTCACTTTAAGTCCGGCAGGAATTGCTATCTTAACGGGGTGTGAAAAACCCAAACCAAAAACCATGTTATTCCCTTGCACCTCCGCCTTAAAACCGATTCCCTCAATGATAAGAGTCTTCTGGTAAAGGGTGTTTACTCCGGCAAGCATGTTTTTGATGTGTGATGCGTACGTGCCCCACAACGACTCGGCCTCAAGCGTCATTCGAACGGGCTTTAAGGTAACGCCTTCGGATGACACTTCAACGGAAATTACTTCCGGACGAAATACCCGAGACGCTTCACCGAGGGGCCCTTTTACACGCACCACGTTTCCCGAAACGGTAATTTCGGTTTTTGCGGGAACGGGAATTGTTTTTTTAGCGATTCGTGACATGGCGTTTGTTACCAAATTTCAAATAAAATTTCGCCTCCGGTGTTTGTTTTCCTTGCTTCTTTGTCGGTAAGAATTCCTTGAGGAGTTGAAATGATTGACATACCCTTCCCCTGCTTTACAGGGAAAATATCTTTTGCACCTTTATATATTCTTTGAGAAAATTTTGAAACTCTTTTGACTCCGCGAATTTTCGGCAAATCGCCGTCGTACACCAATTCAACTTCTATCGATTTTGCGATTTTTTTCCCTTTTTTCAGGGTTGACTTAATATACCCCGTCTTCTGTAAAATTTCCGCGACAGCCAATTTCATTTTTGAATACGGAAAAACAATCGATGTTTTTCCAACATCTTGGGCATTCTTGAGGCGTATAATCATGTCGGCAATGGGATCGTGCATGGTTTACCAGGATGATTTTTTAACTCCGGGAATTTTTCCTTGATTCGCAAACTCCCGAAAACAAATACGGCATAAATCAAAGTCTCTCATATACCCTCGTTTCCGTCCGCAGCTAAAGCAACGACGAACCACGCGCGTTTTGTATTTTACGGGTTTCTTCGATCGTGCAATGACTGATTTTTTTGCCATATAAATTAAAAATGCCTTTCAAATAAAAGCGTGGACTCCATACTAGCAAGAAGGTATATCCTTGTCAAAGGCTTATTTTGCTTTCTTTTTAGCCTCTTTCTTGGCTTTTTCCTTCTTTTCCGGAACCTTCCCAAAAGGGAATCCGAGATGGGAAAGGAACGCTTTTGCCTCCTCTTTCCCTTTTGCCGTTGTCACTACCGTAATGGCCATGCCGAAGACGTCCTTGATATCCTCATCGGATGTTTCAGGGAAAATAGTATGCTCTTTGATTCCAAGTGTGTAGTTTCCCATATCGTCGAGAGCTGTGGGCGAGACTCCTCTGAAATCTTTTGTCCGAGGTAATGCGATATGGATTAGTTTGTCGAGAAAATCGTACATGCGCGGTCCCCGCAAGGTTACCTTGTACCCGATATTGTCACCCTGTCTTATTTTAAAAGATGCAACCGATTGTTTCGCTCCGCGTATTGATGGCTTTTGTCCGGTGAGACGATTGAGCCTGTCGGCAATGAGTTCTTTTTTCTTTGCATCCTGCACTGATCCGGTTCCAACGTTCAATACAACCTTAACAAGGCGAGGAGACTGCATAGGGTTTTTATACGCCATTTTTTCTTTAAGGGCGGCAAACGCTGATTTTACTTTTTCTTTGGTCATTTCCATGGCGTTTTATTTATCGAGAACCGTCTGGCTTTTCTTGCTTATACGTAGCCATTTATCGCCGACTTTTTTCTTGCCGATGCGGCTTGGTTTTGAAGTTTTCGGATCGACAAACATTACATTTGAAACGGGAATTGGAAGACTTTTTTCAATTATTTGTCCTTTTTCTCCGCTTTTTCTTGCCTTACGGTGACGTTTTTTAATATTTGCTCCGGCGACAACTACGCTTCCCTCTTTGGGAAACGCGCGAGTCACTTTTCCGGTCTTTCCTTTGTCCTTTCCGGAAATAATTATTACATTGTCGCCTTTTTTGATTTTCATGTATATAAAATGTATTCGTTAAACGATTTCGGGAGCCAATGACGCAATTTTCTGGAATCCTCGCTCCTGGATTTCCCTCGGGATCGGCCCGAAAACACGGGCAGCGATCGGATCTTGTTTCCCTTTTTCAAGAATCACGACGGCGTTCTCGTCAAAGCGAATATAGGAACCGTCATTTCTTCGGAATGCCCTGTTTTGGCGGACTACCACCGCGTACAAAACATCGTGGTGTTTGACAAGTTTGCGGGGGTCCGCTTTTTGGACGGAAAGAATAACCATGTCCCCTATTTGGGCGTAGCGTTTGCGCGTACTTCCGACAATTTTGAAAATCCTGCCGATTTTACCTCCGGAGTTGTCGACAATTTTTACCAATGAGCGTGGCTGTATCATATTGTTTTCGTTGAGACAATGCGGCTTACTTTAAAATGCTTTTCTTTGGAAATCGGCTTTGTCGCCTCAATCTCCACAACATCACCAAGTTTGCATGTATTGCCGGCATCGTGCACTTTATAACGTTTTCGGTGTACGAGAAATTTTTTATACTTTGGGTGTTTTTTGTAGTCTGAGACCCGAACCACAACCGTATCTTTCATGGAAACGGAAACGACTTCGCCTTTAAAAGTCTTGTTTTGCCGCGGCGTATTGTTTTGTTCGTGTGATGTTTCCATTATAAAATTTAGGACTTTTTACCTTTAAGGGCTGTGAGAACACGAGCGATTTCCTTGCGAAGAAACATTCCCTCTTTTACATTTCTGGTTTTACTTCCGGTTCCCCCGAAACGAAAATTTCTCAAAGCCGTCCGCTTTTCGGCGAGCAGTTTAATCAAATCTTTTTCGTTTTTTTCTTGTAATTCTTTAAAAGAAGTCATGGTTGTCCATATTACCCGACTAACCGCTTACGTCAACCTTTCCGACTGACGATTTTTGTCTTGAGCGGGAGTTTGGTTCCCGCCTTGCGAAGCGCTTCGCGGGCGGCCTCTTCCGATACTCCGTCAATCTCAAAGATAACGCGTCCCGGTTTGATGGGAACGTGATATCCCGAAGGATCTCCTTTCCCTTTTCCAAGTTTTACTTCGGCAGGCTTTTTTGTGAATGGCATGTCCGGGAAAACACGAAGCCATACTTTGCCCGTTTTTCCGGCTCCGCGAGCAAGTACCTTTCGGGCGGATTCAAGTTGGTTTGAAGTGACACGTCTCGGACTCATTGCCTTAAGGCCGAAAGAACCGAAAGAGATTGCTGTGCCGCGAGAAGCAACACCGACTTTTGTCGGATGTTCTCTGAACGTATGCCACTTGCGATATTTTACTTTTTTAGGGAATAACATGGTGGTGGTTTATTTTTTCTCAAACACTTCTCCCTTATACACCCATACCCGAATACCGATTTTCCCGTAGGGCAACAGCGCTTCATATGCGCAGTAATCTATATCGGCTCGGAACGTTTGAAGCGGAATGCGTCCTCGCTTCAATTTTTCTATACGGGCCATTTCGGCTCCTCCGAGACGGCCCGAAAGAATAAGTTTCGCTCCCAGCACATCCCGGTTTGCCATCACTTTATCAAGAGTTTGTTTTGCCACACGTCTAAACGGCAAGCGTTTTACGAGACCTTCCCCAATCATTTGAGCAATAATAGCGGAATTCGATTCCGGTGAACGGATTTCTTTGATGTCTATTTTGATTTCACCCGCCGCTGAAAGTTTGTTTTTTTGTATAAAAGCAACAAGGTCGTCGCGAAGCTTGGTGCTTCCTTCCCCATTTCGTCCAATAATCATTCCGGGACGTGAAGTTTCGATAATAACCCGTAGGGCTTTTTCGCTACGCTCCATTTCTATGGACGCCACATACATACCTTTCAATCTTTCTTCAAGATATTTCCTGATGAGGATGTCGCTTTTAAGAAATTCCCGATATTTTTTACCCGTGGAAAACCAACGGGATTTCCAATCCTTGATGATGCCTAATCTATGCGCATATGGGTGAACGGTATGAGACATGATGTTTATTTCTTTTCTTGGCTTTCTTTGGCGGTCTTTTTCTTATTCTTTGTCACGGGTTCCTCCAACGTCATAGAAATATGACTTGTTCTTTTTCGGATACGGTAAGCCGTACCGCGAGCCCGAGGCATTTGACGGTACGCGATAGCGCCTCCATTGACGGTTATCTCCTTAACTATCAGAGATTCAGGGGAAAGGTTCTGCATTTTTGCGTTTGCAACTGCCGACTCGAGAAGTTTCAAAAGAGGAGAGGCGCTGCGTTTCGTCGCGTGTTTTAAAATTATAAGAGCGGCAGGAACTTTTTTCCCACGCACAACATCGGCAAGTAATCGTACTTTTCTTGGTGACTGCCTTAAATTACGAAGAATCGCTGTTGCCATAGTCTTTATTTAGCGGCCGGTGCGGCGGCTGCACCCGGAGTGGTTGTTGTTTTAGCGGCTTGAGCAGCTGCAATCTCCGACTCTTTTTGTTTTATTTCAAGCTCTTTCTGCATCTTTCCTCCGTGTTTAACAAACTTGCGTGTCAAAGCGAATTCGCCAAAGCGGTGTCCCACCATGTCTTCGGTTACGAGTACGGGAATATGTTCCCTTCCGTTATGCACGCCAAAGGTGAAGCCGACCATTTCGGGAGCAATTTGGCTATCACGGGCCCACGTCTTAACAACGCCGGCCTGTTCCGGTTTTTTACCTCCAATTTTTTTTAGAAGTCTTTCGTAGACGTATGGACCTTTGCGTAGTGATCGGGTCATGGGCTATAGGTTGTTGAATAAAACAATTACAAAAAACGCGTAAAAACGCGTAGACGTAATGATAACAAACCGATTTTAATAGTCAAGTTGCGGCCTTTCTACGGGCTTCTTTCCCCCACTTCCGACCTTTCAAAAAGAGGCGAGACTTTGCCCTTCGGCAGGAATATTGCCATTCCCGCTGAAAATCGAAATGAAAACAAAGACACTAAGAACAAATATGAAAATGGCCAGGATGACAAGAATAACGTTCGCCTGGTCTTCATTTTTGGCTATACCGGTACTCATAACCCACTTTACAAAAAGTGGGCGCAGTTGGCGCGAGCGTCTTACGACGCCAAAGTTTTCTTCTTCGTAGAACTCAACGTTATTCGGCATATGGAATATTATAATCGAGAATCGAATAAAAAACACTCTCCGAGAAATTTGGAGAGTGTTTTGGTATTATGCTTTTTTCTTTCCGCGTCGGGAAACAATAAGATTGTTTGAATATTTGTTTGCTCTTCGGCTCTTTTGTCCTTTGCCTGTCGGTTTACCCCATTTGCTCTTCGCGCGTTTTCGTCCGCGGCCCTGGCGTCCTTCACCACCACCGTGAGGGTGATCAACAGGGTTCATGGCATTACCCCGAACCGTCGGACGAATGCCAAGCCATCGGGAGCGCCCCGCTTTCCCTATGACGACAAGCTTGCTTTCGGGATTGGAAACCTCTCCGAGCGATGCCCAGGCTGTTTCCGGAACTTTTCTCACTTCTCCCGACGGCATCTTCAGGTCGGCGTAGCCGTTATCTTTAGCCAATATTTGGATATAGGTTCCGGCACTGCGTCCGAGCTTTGCCCCTCCTCCGCTTTTGATTTCTACGTTATATATAAATGTTCCGAGAGGAATACGGGAAAGAGGGAGTCGGTTCCCCGGTTTAAGAGGGGCGTTCTCCGATACGATAAGTGTTTCACCCACCACTACTTTTTGAGGAAGCAATATGTACCGTTTTTCTCCATCGGCATATGTGAGAAGACCGATAAAGCCGCTGCGGTTAGGGTCGTATTCGATAGTAGTTACTTTTCCCGGAATATCTTTTTTATCAAACATAAAATCAACAGCTCTGAAAAGGCGTTTGTGTCCGCCTCCCTTGTGTCGGGTACTGATTCTTCCTTTGCTTCTTCCCACAAAACGGTGTACCCCTTTGGTAAGAGATTTTTTGGGTTCCGATGCGGTCAATTCCTTTCGGTAGAGTATACCGGTCATTTGCCGCTGTGATGGGGTGATAGGATTATATTTTTTCATGGTTAAACAATTTCTATTTTGTCTCCTTTCTTAAGGTATACGTAGGCCTTTCGTCCTCCTTTTTTTATGCCCCACGTACCACGGACAAAAACACGTTTCGAAGGAATGGTTACGATACGGACTTTTTGCGGAGTAACCGAATACACATGTCTAATCGCTCTTGCTACTTCCATTTTGTTCGCTTCCAGAGAAACCTCGAATACATAGACGTTTTTTGAGGCGGAAAAAGTCGCTTTTTCGGTAATACGAGGACGTTTGATAACCGATTCAATTCGGCTGTCATGAGACGAAATTACCTTTTCGTTTTTTTCTTTTTTCTCCGCTTTTTCTGCTTTCGGAGCTTTATTTTGTTTTACCTTGAGTGTGACCATTGAAAATTATTTATTTTTTCTTATCTTGCACGGTTTTGAAAAATACATCGGGACCGACAACAACAAGGTATTTGTTATTGAGAACATCCACTATATTGAGTTGCGATACCGGCTCTATACTCAAGTTCCCGAAATTACGAAAACTTCTTTCAACAGCATCTTCTTGTTTGGGTAAAGCAATGTAGGCAAGGTTTCTTTTTCGTGATGTAAAAAACTCAAAACCTTTGATTGAGGAGAGGGCACTTACAACCCCTTTGGCTGTCTTGGTCGAGGGTTTGGAAATTGCAATCGAGTTAATAAATAAAATTTCTCCGTCTTTATGCTTTCTTGAAAGCACGGCATATAACGCTTTCGTTCTCATCTTCTTGTTTACCTTTTTGCCATATTTCTTCTCGTTTCGAGGACCGTGAGCTACTCCACCACCCACCCATATCGGGGAACGGGTTGAGCCGTGACGAGCCCTGCCGGTGCCTTTTTGACGCCATGGCTTGATTCCTCCACCGCGTACTTCACTTCTGTCTTTGGTATGAGCAATCGGATTGCGAGCATTCGAAAGAATTGAAGTTGTAACTTGATGCACAAGGTCGGCATTCCAGTCAACCGAAAAAATATCCTCCGGTAACGCGACTGTTTTTACTTCTTTCCCTTCCTGGTTGTAAATTTTTGCTTCCATGATGATTATCCTTTGATTTCAACTACGGTGCCACGGCGCCCCGGAACCGCTCCCTGTACAAGAAGCAGATTCTTTTCTTTATTTGCCGCAATCACTTTGAGATTTTTGACCGTAATTCTGTCCCCTCCCATGCGTCCGGCCATTCTCATTCCCTTCGGAACACGGGTTCGAAGACCTCCGCCGATTGAACCGGGTTCGCGTTCCGAGTGTTTCTGACCGTGGGTTCTGGGTCCTCCGTGGAAACCATGTCGTTTCACCCCGCCCTGGAAACCTTTTCCTTTCGAAATTGCAGATACGGTAACCTTTTCTCCTTCAGAAAAAATTGAGACGTCAAGACGGTCTCCGTTCTTCATTTTTCCAGCTTCTTCTTGCGTGACACGAAATTCCTTGAGTACGGCAAGATTGCCGACTTCTTTAAGGTGACCTTTTTCGGCCTTAGTCATTCGTTTTTCCTTTGCAGCACCAAAACCGAATTGAATCGCGCTATATCCGTCTTTTTCTTTGGTTTTAATTTGTGCAACAACAATAGGTCCAGCTTCAATAACAGTCACCGGATGGACTTTCCCGTCCTCCGAAAAAATCTGTGTCATTGCTTCTTTTTTTCCGATAAGAAATTTCATATTGTGTCTTTAAACTCCGTATGCTACCGATTTTTCAATCATTTGTCTATCCCCCTTCAAAAAGAGGTTAAGGAGCTTAGGATCCGGCCCTTCTTCCCCCGAAGGAGAGAAGAGCCGGATGAAAGCTCATTAAATGTTAGAGCATTTTGACGTCTATGTTGACGCCGGACGGCAAGCTCAAGTTTGTGAGCGACTCTATAAGCTTTTGTGTCGGATTCATGATATCAATGAGACGCTTATGAACTCGCATTTCAAACTGCTCTCGCGCATCTTTATGGACAAAGGATGAGCGGTTAACGGTATATTTCTTGATTTCCGTTGGAAGCGGAATAGGGCCCTGCACCTCCGCATCGTAGCGGATTGCGGTGTCCATTATCTGCTTTACCGAAACATCGAGAATTTTATACTCGTACGCGCTCACCCGTATCCGCAAACGCTGCGGCACACCTTCTTTTTTGGAAGTCTTTGCCGCCTTTGTCGTTTTTGCTTTTGTGCCTGTCGTCTCTTTGCTCATGGGTTAGGCGATGATTTTTGTAACAACACCGGCACCAACCGTCTTACCACCTTCACGGATAGCGAAACGCTGTTGCTCTTCAAGAGCAATCGGCGCAACAAGCTTTACTTTGAATTTGGCATTGTCTCCCGGCATAACCATTTCTACTCCTTCCGCCAAGGTGACATCTCCTGTCACGTCTGTCGTTCTGATGTAGAACTGAGGTTTGTAGCCGGTAAAGAACGGCGTGTGGCGTCCTCCTTCCTCTTTCTTGAGGACATACACCTCCGATTCAAACTCCGTATGAGGAGTGACCGAACCTGTTTTTGCAAGAACCTGTCCGCGGTGAATGTCTTCTTTTTTCAATCCACGGAGCAAAATTCCGGCGTTGTCTCCCGCCATACCTTCCTGGAGAGACTTGTTGAACATTTCGATTCCGGTAACGGTAGTTTTTGAGGTAGGTTTAAGACCAACAAGCTCGATTTCTTCTCCGACTTTCACGGTACCGCGTTCGATTTTTCCGGTAGCAACGGTTCCACGGCCTTCAATAGAGAAGATGTCTTCGACAGGCATTAGGAACGGCTTGTCGACTTCTCGTTTCGGCATCGGAATGTACGTGTCGAGTGTGTTGATAAGTTCGAGAACTTTCTGAGACCATTCATCGGCGGCAGAAGAGGCTTCAACAGCCTTTAAAGCCGAGCCGCGGATAATCGGGGCGTTTGCTCCGTCATATTCCTGTTTGGAGAGAAGCTCTCGCACCTCTTCTTCAACGAGGTCGATAAGTTCTTTGTCGGCAACCATATCGCATTTGTTTAGAAATACGACAATTTTCGGTACACCAACCTGACGAGCCAAGAGAATGTGCTCGCGAGTCTGAGGCATAACACCGTCGGTTGCGGCAACAACAAGAATCGCACCGTCCATCTGGGCGGCACCGGTGATCATGTTTTTAATGTAGTCCGCGTGTCCCGGTGCATCAATGTGAGCGTAGTGACGGGTAGGGGTCCAATACTCCGAATGATGCAAGGCGATGGTAATGCCACGCGCTTTCTCTTCGGGAGCATTGTCAATCTGGTCGACCGCCTCAACACGCGCACCGTACCCCTTGTCTTTATTGAGGTCGAGTGTGCGGAGGATGGACGCAGTAAGCGTCGTTTTGCCGTGGTCAACGTGTCCGATTGTACCCACGTTGATGTGCGGTTTTGAACGATCAAAATCTGCCATGTGTAATTTACAATTTAGCTGGATTAACTGTATAAATTGAGCGCGCGAGAAGGTTGCTCAATTTAGACAGTTAACCTCTCTTTTAATAATCGACTTGCGGTGTTAAATAAAAACAAAAACACCACGCGTAAGCGTAGAACACATCATAACAGAAGGCTTACAATAGTCAACCAGTAGGCCGTGCTCTCGGAAAGAAAATCCGCCTTTCGGCGGATTTTTAATTTATTTTCTTGCTTCAACGATAGTTAAAGCGACATTTTGAGGAACAATGGCGTATTGATCGAACTCGATGTTGGTACTTGCACGGCCCTCCGTCATTGAACGCAAAGAAGTGACATAGCCAAAAAGTTCGGAAAGAGGAACTTTCGCCCGAATTACTTTGAGACCCGCGCGGTCATCCATTCCTTCAATCTGACCACGTTTTGAACTGAGGCTTCCTGTAACATCACCCATGAATTTTTCCGGAGTCAACACCTCAACTTTCATAATCGGTTCAAGTAATACCGGTTTAGCGCGGCGGGCGGCATCCTGAAACGCCTGTGATGCGGCAATTTTATATGCGATTTCTGAAGAGTCAACATCGTGATATGAACCGAATGTCAGTTCGACTGAAACATCAACCATCGGGTACCCCGCAACAACTCCCCTACTCATTCCTTCCTTAACACCTTCCTTTACGGCCGGAATAAATTCAGCGGGAATAATGCCTCCTCTGATGGAGTCTATAAATTCAAAGTGGTCTTCGCGGTATGTATTTTTGGGAATTTTCTTCCCCTCAACAAGTTTTTCGAGAGGTTTAACCGTAATTTTGACGTGGCCATACTGGCCTTTTCCGCCTGACTGCTTGATGTATTTGTTTTCGGCTTCCGCTTCCATGGTAATGGTTTCCTTGTATGCAACCTGCGGTTTGCCGACGTTTGCCTCAACATGGAATTCCCGCTTCATGCGGTCAACCATGATTTCAAGATGTAATTCGCCCATGCCTGAAATAATGGTTTCGCCCGTTTCGGGATTTGAAGAAATTTTAAACGTCGGGTCTTCATCGGAAAGACGTTTGAGCGCCATGCCCATTTTTTCCTGGTCGGCTTTGGTCTTAGGTTCGATGCGCAAGGAAATAACAGGGTCAACGAATTTAATCGCTTCAAGAATGATAGGATTATTTTCATCACAAAGCGTGTGAGAAGTTTTTGCGTCTTTTAGTCCGACAGCCGCGGCAATTTCCCCGGCATAAACCGTCTGCACTTCTTCACGTGCATTCGCCTGCAATCGCACGATGCGGGAAAGGCGCTCCTTTTTCCCCGTTGAAACGTTGTAAATGTATGTCCCCGCTTCAATCGTTCCGGAGTACACGCGGAAAAATGTCAGTTGTCCGACAAACGGGTCAACTTGAAGTTTGAATGCGAGAGCGGCAAACGGTTCTTCGTCTGACGCGTGCCGGGTAATTTTCTCTCCCGTATTGGGGTCGGTCCCTACGACTGCGGGCATGTCGAGAGGAGATGGAAGATAGTCCACAACAGCATCCAAGACAAGCTGAACTCCTTTGTTTTTGAGAGCGGAGCCTGCAAGAACAGGGAAAATTTTCGCCTCGATAACGGCTTTGCGCAACGTCTTCTTCAAATCCGCAAGGCTGATTTCTTTTCCTTCAAAGTATGCGTGCGTGAGAGCGTCATCGTGTTCAACGATTCTTTCAATAAGTTCCGCGCGATGTTTTTTCGCATCGTCGAGAAACTCCGCCGGAATTTCTTCTTCGCGGACCTCCTCTCCCATTTGTCCGTCAAAGTAAAACGCTTTCATTGTAAGCAGGTCAATAACTCCTTTATGATTTTCTTCATGACCGATGGGAATTTGCATGCGCACGGCTTTTTTACTTAGTCGGTCAAGAATTGTTTTATACGAGTGTTCAAAACTCGCTCCCATTCGGTCGAGTTTGTTGATAAAACAAATACGGGGCACGTTCCCTTCGTCGGCATACCTCCAGTTTGTTTCGGACTGCGGTTCTACTCCGGCAACGCCGTCAAAGACGACAACCGCACCGTCAAGAACACGCAAAGAGCGTTTCACTTCGGCAGTAAAATCGATGTGCCCGGGAGTATCAATAATGTTAAAGCGACATTTTTCCGAAACATCCGTCTTCATGTAGGTTGGATTCCAAAAACAAGTAATGGCGGCGGCGGTAATCGTAATGCCGCGCTCTCGTTCCTGTTCCATCCAGTCCGTTACTGTGTCTCCTTCGTGCACTTCCCCGATTTTGTGCGTCATTCCCGTGTAAAAGAGAACACGCTCTGACGTCGTTGTTTTGCCGGCGTCAATGTGAGCGATGATACCGAAATTTCTGACTCTCTCTAGGGGATAATCGCGATTCATAAAAAACTAAATGTATACTGCTCTATTAAAAAATAATTACCAGGCGAAATGAGCGAAGGCTTTGTTTGCTTCGGCCATTTTGTGAGTCATTTCTCGTTTTTTGACGGCCTCGCCTTGATTTTGGCTTGCCAAAAGAATTTCATCGGCAAGACGCATGTGCATCGGTACTCCGGTTTTTGCTTTGGCGGCGTCAAGAATCCACTTCATTGCCAAGTACTGTCTTCGTTCCGGACGAACTTCGCGGGGAATCTGATAGTTTGCCCCACCGACACGTCGGGAACGGACTTCAACCAAAGGCTCGGTGTTTTTGAGTGCGGTTTCAAAAATTTCAAGCGGGCTTTCGGTTTTCCCTTTTTCTTTCAGCACGTCAAATGTTGCGTACGCAAGCGTGCGTGCGGTGTTTTTCTTCCCGCTTTTCATTATGTAATTGATGAATTTCGAAATCTTTACGGACTGGTAGGTCGAATCGGGTCGAATTTCTATTTTTTTACTTAGTTTTCTGCGCATATGTTATGAAGATTTTGGTTTCTTGGTTCCATATTCACTTCTCTCTTTTCGGCGGGCTTCAACTCCAGACGCGTCAAGAATACCGCGAACGATTGTATAACGGAGACCGACGTCACGAACTTTTCCTCCGCGGACAAGCACAACCGAGTGTTCCTGAAGGTTGTGTCCTTCCCCGGGGATATAGGCGGTTACTTCCATTCCGTTTGTCAGACGCACACGGGCGATTTTACGGATAGCGGAGTTAGGCTTTCTTGGAGTTTTGGTCGTTACTTTCGTGCACACACCTCTCTTGAAAGGAGAGTTGTAAGCAATGGGACGGTTTTTGAGCACGTTGAAACCGCGTGTCAGAGCAAGGGTCTTTGACTTCCGTTTTGGGCTTTTTCTTTTGTGTTTTACCAATTGGTTGATCGTCGACATACTTGTCAAAATAAAAACCTGATTTTTGTTTTAACGTTGCGGAAACATATGAGCAGGAATGCCGCTCCTCGCTCGTCAAAATAAACAAAAAAGCGCTTCCGCTTTAGTAGCCAATACTTTAATATGGTCGGCCTAAAAATGCAAGCATCATTGGAACGAAATACCGGTAATAAGAGAGAAGAGAAAGGCGACAATTGGCGTAATAAATCCCCAAAGAAAGAATACAAATATAAGGAGGAGAAAAAGGCTCCATTCCTCAATGCGGGCCCGCCACTCATAGAGACGGTGCGGAAAAAGGGCAAAAAGGATTTTTGAACCATCAAGCGGTGGGATAGGGATAAGATTAAAAACCGCCAATATAAGATTTATCTGAACAAGAAGCACCGCGATTGAAAGAAAAGTTTCCGGAAGAAATCCGTATAAAAGACCGAAACGCACGAGCAGCCCAAATACGCTAGCGAGTACAAGATTTGTTGCAGGACCGGCGCCGGCGACGAGGGCCTCTCCCCACCTTGGACTTTTAAGGTTGTACGGATTGTACGGAACCGGTTTCGCCCACCCGAAAATAAATCCTCCCGCGTAGTAAGAAATCGCGGGAACAATTACCGATCCGAGGGGGTCGATATGGCGAAACGGGTTAAGTGTCAGTCTTCCGGAAATTTTTGCCGTATCATCTCCCAGAGCAAGGGCCATATAGCCATGCGACACCTCGTGAGAAACAACGGACATAATAAGAATGGCTATGGCAAAAATGAAGTCCAACTCTTGCATAGTAATGTCGTTAATGATACCATCAGGTACTAAATTACAAAAATATGGCTAATATTTGCCCGATAACAAACAAATCATCGAAAAACGGCGGTGGCTACAGCAACAGAACGCGTGCCACGCAGTTTAACCCTGTCGGGAAAAGCCGGAAGCAGGTCAACATTCAGAAAAAGAAAATCTATATTCCGGAACTCAAGAAAACAATTGCTCTGATGCTTTCCACAAAAGCAATAAAGACAATCCAAAAGAACGGTGCTTTCGCCACTCTAAAAAAAGCAGGCCTTATCTAACCCAATCCGCCTCTCGGCGGATTTTAGTTTGCAAGTACGGGTTCTCCCCCGTCAGAGGTGAATATGATTGTTCCCATTTCATCAGTTCGTACAATTTGTGCGCCAAAATCGGAGAGGGTCTGAAGGACTTCCGCGTGCGGATGCCCATATGAATTATTTTCACCCGCGGAAATCACGGCATAGTCCGGAGAAGTCGCGCTTACGAATGCTTTTCCCGTGGAAGTTTTTGACCCGTGATGTCCGGCTTTTAAGACATCAACATCAACGCCTGTTGCGTTAAGAAATGTAAGATAATTTTCAATTTCTTTCGGAGAATCCCCGGTTAAAAGAAAGGATGATTCCTCATAAGTAAGAATTCCCACGATAGAGGCGGTATTCGTTTCAAAATCAGTGACATCTCTGTCAGGAAACAGGACAAGAAAAGAGACGCCACTTCCCAAATTGATTTTCATTCCGCGCCTTGCAAGAATTTTTTTAGCACCTTCATTAGCAACAGATTTTCCAAGTGTCTTATATATCGCCGTATCGGAGGAAACTCCCGGTTCAATAAAAGTTTTTATATTGAAATGTTCAAACACCGAGGGAAGCCCACCGATATGGTCGGCGTCAGGGTGGGTGGCAAGCACGATATTTATAGATTTATCATATAAGGGCATCACTTTGGAAAGCTGCGAGAGCACCGCTTTCCCTTTTCCGCCGTCAATAAGCATTTGATTTCCGTTTGGTGCTTGAATAAAAATTGCATCACCTTGTCCGACATCAAGGAAGGTGACAGTAAGATGTCCCCTCTCTTCGCCATAAACCGCATACCATATAAAACCATTGACAATAAAAAGAAAGACGAGAACAAAAACCCTGAAACGTGTGTAGTAATTCATTGGAAACTACTTCTGTGTTTACGTTTCTTCAAGTGGGTACTTCGCGTTTTTGTTGGCCTGATGGATACCAAAAATGTTTCCTTCGCTGTCTATGTACATGCAAATTGACTACGTGTGTTATTAATACAATGTTTTAGTTAACCTATTTTAGCACAAGGAGATTTTCTTAATTTCTTTAGGCTTGATTATGAAACGTTGACGTTTCGTGGAAGCCAATCGATAAGTTTTTTGCGATGCTGGTCAAGCGACCATAGGTTGCCGTGCTTAAAAAGCATTGAGTGTGCGCTTTGAAACTTTTTTAACAACTCGACAGAGGCGCGCGGATAGCCTTCGGGCATATTTTTATTATAGAATTCCAAAAAAGCAGAAAGAGATATCTGCATTTCGCTCGGTTTTAATTCTTTCTCGCGTTTCATCTCATAATAATACCACATATCAATGGAAAAATCAATATTTAAGGCCAAAAATTATCTGACTTTTTGAATTCAAAAAACACAAATGTGATAAAATGGGAATATTATGCATACATACTCACCACAAAAATTCAGCATCCCGACGTTAAAAGGAATCTCGCAAAAGCAGATTGATATACACTTGGTCCTCTACGATGGATACGTCAAGCACGTCAACCTCATCCGCGAGCGGATACAGGAATTGAACACCGAGCCGGAAAAGAATAATTATCTTGCTTCGGAAATCCGTCGTCGCTTCGCTTTTGAATTCAACGGCATGCGTTTGCACGAATTTTATTTCACATCATTTGAAGGAGGCTCCAAGGAAGCGAATACCGAAAGCGAATTGGCAAAAAGCGTTTCCGAAAAATACGGAAGCTGGCAAAAGTTTATCGAGCACTTTACGACCGTCGGACTCACGCGCGGAAACGGCTGGTCAATTCTCTACTACGACCCCATTGGCAAAACTCCTCATGTCATTTGGGTAGACGAACATCACATCGGGCACCTCGGTTCTTTGCCTGTAATTTTGGCTATGGATATGTGGGAGCATGCATATATGGTGGACTATCTCCCCGCACAAAAAAAAGAGCATATTACAGCCTTTCTTTCCAACATTAATTGGGAGACTGTGGAAAAAAGATTGAAAGAGGTCATTTGACTTCTTGCAAAACAAGACTATTCTACGAGTAGAAGAGAGAGTCTGTTTGAGAGTCTATTTTAAAGATTAAGTTCATTGCCAACCGAAAAAGGAGGGGGCTATGAGGTATAGAACCTTTATGCTTTTTGTTATTGCAATTGTTACAATCTTTTCGCTCTGCGGATGCGCCGCAACCCAGATTGCAATGGAGCACAAAAACCTTGATGTTCAGACAAAAATGTCTGACACCATCTTTCTGTCTCCCGAGGAATTGGGGGACAAAACCGTTTGGGTTGATTTGAAAAACACGTCCGACAAAGACGTCGACCTTGGAGGAATCATTTCAACTCTTCAAGCAAGGGGCTATAGAATAGTCTCAAGTTACAAAGAGCCTCACAACCTAAGGCTTCAGGTTAATTTGCTACAAGCCGAAAAGACATCGCTTTCGGCCGCACAGCAATCGCTTCTCAACGGCTACGGCGGAGCGCTTGTCGGCGGAGTGGCCGGAGCATCTATCGGATCTCGCGGAGGATACGGAACTGCGGCTGCAGGAGGTATCGGCGGTGCACTTCTGGGAGGACTGATTGAAACAATGATAAACGCGAGCGTGAAGGACGTAACCTATATGATGGTTACGGACGTGCAGGTTTCCGCCCATTCGAATAAAAAAGTTTCTCAACAAATGGCCGGGAGCATAAGGCAAGGAACATCGACCTCTCTGACGCAGAACGTCAGCGACGAGTCGGATTGGATAATTTACAGGACTCGGATAGTCAGCACGGCAAACAAGGTCAACCTGAAATTCCCTCAAGCATTACCGGAATTGGAGGCTGGCCTCAATCGGGTTATAGGAAATATTCTATAAACGACTCTCTCAAAAACTCACAGCCCGTCTTGATATACATCAAGACGGGCTGTTTTTTTTTGGAAATAAAGGGTATTAAACACTTTGTTTCGACTTCGACTCGAACGCTATGAACATGAAGACATGCTCACACGCTTCTCGCTCGTCGAAATAAAAATAGAAAAATAAAAATATATAACACAGCGGTTACAAAACCGGACAAATGAATCACCGCGACGGAAAACGGAAGATTTGAAAAGAAATGGGCAACGGCAAAAACATATGAAGAAATAATAGAAGTGAAAAGAGAAAATGGCGCTGCAAGCACGGGAGAAAATAAACCGACACACGCCGTCACAAAACCGCTAAACATGATAAGCGGAGTAAGAGGGAGGACTAAAAGATTGACCGGAAACGCCATAAGCGGGAACTCCCCTCCCCGGTAAACAATCAAAGGTAAGACAAGGAGTTGCGTGGCAATGGTTGCAACGGCAATTTCTTTAAACTGTGCCGGAATTTTTGAAAAATATTTTTCTATGAGGGGAGAAATTGCTATGAGCCCGAGTGTGGCAAGAAAAGACAACTGGAATGACGGGTCGAAAGCGGCGGTATAAGGATTGAAAAGTATCATAAGAAAAGCGACAAGACATAACAGCCGCACCGGAGCGGCATGCCGATAAAGCAATTTCCCAAGAATAACAACAAGGGCCATGAGCGCCGCGCGGACAATGCTCGCTTCAAAACCAACCATTGAAACGAACAGCAACACAAATGTCGACGCGAGGACATATGCGATTGTACGCGGAAGAAAAGAAGAGAAAAGCCAAAGGCTTGCCAGCACCACGAGAGAAATGTTGTAACCGGACAAAACGACAATATGAATAATGCCCGTTTTCCTGAATTCATCTTCAACATCTTTCGGAATAGACTGTTTTTCACCGAGCAACATTCCCGCAACCAGGGAAGCGTGCGGTTCCGGAAGAGTGCGGATAAGGCTTTGGGTGAATGTCTTTTTCATGGCAAGCAATTCCCGTCTTAAAGAGAAACTTGCACTCGGCGAAACCGATTGTATCTGCACATTTTTTATCGTATACAGAATGCCGTCTTTTTTCAGATACGAAACATAATCGAAGGTAATTCCATATTCATTTTCAAATGACTTCGGCTTTTCAAGTATGCCTAAAAGGAAAACCGTATCGCCGTACTGAAACGATTGATATGGATCTGTGGTAACAAGAATTTTGTTTTTCTTGGAAAAATTGGCCGGAATTTCAGTCCCATTTATGTTCTGCGCGAGAAGGATAATCCGAGCGGTCGTGTCCCCTTCCCGCGGCTCATCAACGATAATCCCGGAAACGGAAATACGTTCTGAAACAAAATCCGTGAAACGCTCTTGCGGAACAGCGAAATGGAAACGTAATGACCCGAAAGCAAATGCCAAAAAGAAAACTGCCAGAGAGGCAAGCGGCACAAAGATTTTTCCGCGCGTTTTCTTCAGAAAGAAAAAATACACAAAGAGATAAAAGGAAATGAGAAAGAAAAAACAAATTGAATAAATATCAAGAGAAACAAAAGAGCGGAGGAAAACTCCGCCCACAAAGCCGAAAAATAAACTATACAACCCTGCCGCCAAGCCCTTCATATTCCTTTATGAGCGCCGTCTCGTCCAAGTCGTCGCTTGTTTTTCGAAACCGGGCAGGTTTTCCCTTCACGGCCTTCTCGCACTCGCCCCATGTTGTGTGAATCCGAATAACACCGTCAAGCAGACTCACATACGAGTACGCTTTCACGTTTTTTCTTGACTTGCCTTCTTCGCGTTTTTCTCTTTTTCCTTCGTCATAGTCGGTATTTAAAATATCAATGCCATATTTGGGAAGCGGGCCGATATAGAGTTTCATATCCGTGCTCGTTGAAAATGATGCGGCAATCATATCCACTCGCTCGTTTCCGGGAAGTCCACTATGTCCGGAAACATGCCTCCACTCAATCTGTTTCTCTGAAATAAGACGGGCAAGATCTTGCCACAAAGAAAGATTAGCGACTTCTTTTTTGGCTTTTGTTTTCCATCCGCGTGTCTGCCAGTTCGTAAGCCACTTCTGCGCTCCGTTCACGACATATGCGGAATCGGTAAATAAGATGATCGGCGTATCATTTTTCACAGCCGAGAGTCCCCGCACAACCGCTTCCAATTCCATGGCATTGTTTGTTACGTTTTTTGCCGCACCTCCCAATTCCGCAACCGTTTCATTTTGGACAATAATACTTCCCCATCCCCCATTACCTGGGTTCCCCGATGAAGCACCGTCCGCAAAAATAATCGTCTGATTCTTCATTACACTCAGTATAACAAGAAAGATTTATCCTACCGTATCAATGATGCGCAAGCGTAATTCCGTTCGACCAGCGAAATAAGATTTTTCAAGCGTCGCTACAAGATTTGTTTTTTCTCCTTTTTCAACGGGGAAAGAAAGATTTTCCGGTTTCATAAAAAATCCGATGGCTGAAACCCGATTGCCGTTGGGAGACGAGAGCGTGAGTTTGAGATGCTCTTTTCCTTTGCCGAACAGTGAAACGTCAAAAACATCCGCCTGTTTGAAAAGAAATGTCGGCTTGGGATTGGCAATTCCAAACGGCGCAAGCGACGAAACAATACCGTATGTTCTGTCGTTCACTTCATCGAGAGAAAGGGTTGTGTCAACGTGCATAAGCGATTCTTCGGCCACGTGTTCAATCGTTTTGAATACTTTATTGAGACTGTCTTCAAGTGTGTGAATATGTTCGTGCGAAACGGAAAATCCGCCGGCAAGTTTGTGCCCGCCGAATTTCAGAAAATGGTCTTTCGCACCTTCCATTAATAACACAACATCCGTATTCCCCTCCGAACGGCACGAGCCTTTTATGGATTCCGATTCCGCTCGTCCCCACAAAAAAACCGGTCGTTCATATTCTTCGACAATACGCGTTGCAACAAGACCGAGCAAAGACGGTTTCCATTTAGGATTTCCAACCACGACAACATTTGAAAGTTTCCGTTCCGAAAGCACGTGTTTGATTTCTTTAACGAGAGAAGAAACGATTCCTTTGCGTTCATCGTTTATGGAGTTTAAATGCGATGCAAGCATCTGTGCTTCCTGTCTGTCATCCGTCGACAATAATTTGAACGCGTCATACGGGTCTCCCATTCTCGAGGCTGCATTGAGGCGCGGGGCAATCATAAAAGAAATATCGTCTTCGGAAAGTTTCGACGGGAAAATTTTCACCGATTCAAGCAACGCTTTTACTCCTGGACGTCGTGCGTGACGCAAAACGGTAAGACCATAAAAAGCGAGTGCGCGGTTTTCACCCGTCAGAGGCACCATGTCGGAAAGTGTTGCGATACCTACCATGTCCAACATCCATTTTTCTTTTCCTTTCGGCAGATTAAAGTTTTTTACCAAAAGAAGCGCCTGAATAAGTTTAAACGTCACTCCCGCTCCGCACAGCATGTCCTCGGGATATTCGCATCCGTCTCTTTTTGGGTTAAGAATCGCATATGCCGGAGGAAGTTTTTCTCCCGGCACATGATGATCAACAATGATGACGTCGATGTTGCGAGATTGGGCGAGGGTGATGGGTGAAACATCCGTCGTACCACAGTCTATGGTAATGATGAGAGAAACATTTTGCTCCGAAAATTCGTCAATCGCCTCTTTATGCACCCCGTACCCTTCGTCATGGCGATGCGGAATGTATACGGAAACATTTGTGTAACCGATGTATTTGAAAAAATCCGAAAGTATGACTGCGCCCGGAATACCGTCCGCGTCATAATCGCTGTAAATAACGATTTTTTCTCCTTTTTCAACCGCCGAAAGAATGCGCTTGACGGCTTTGTCCATATCTTTCAATAGATACGGGTCATGGAGGTCTCGTTCATAGTCGGGGTTTAAAAAAATGTCCGCCTCTTTTGCGTTGTTCACTCCACGATTGGAAAGGAGGGTAGCAAGAAGAACGGGTAAATCCATCAGTTCTTTCGGAATTTCCTGTTTTTTGAAGACAATCTTCCTCATGTATAATGAGTGTAACATGGAAGAAAAAGAGTGCATTTTTTGCAAAATCGCGCGGGGAGAGGTGCCCTCGGATAAAATTTACGAGGACGAACACACGTTCGCTTTTTTAGACATTGAACCGAACAACCTCGGACACAGCCTTGTTATACCAAAGGAGCATTTCAAAAACGTATATGAAACCCCCGATGAAGTTCTGGGACAGATAATGGCAACCGTAAAGAAAGTGACTCTGGCCGTGAAGAAAGGGATGGGCGCGGAAGGAATAAATATTGCCAACAACAACGAACCTGCAGCGGGACAGCTTGTCTTCCACATCCACGTTCACATCATTCCCCGTTATTCAAACGACGGTTTTCATCATTGGCCGGCAAAACCAAATTTCACTCCTGAACAATTCAAAGAAGCCGCCGAGAATATAAAAAAGGCATTGTAAAAAATAAAATAAGAAATCGCCACACATACATATGTGTGGCGATTAGGATTCAAGAATACATTCAAGAGAACATAGAAATAATGATCACCCCAAAACCGGATATTGCTACAACCGATCGGAATGCGAGATTATCACTTGGCGGGGGTGGCAGAAAAAACTTCACTATTGAAGCAAATCCGCAAATTGCGACTGCCTCATAGAGATAGCGAGACACAGGCAAACCGGAGGATTCTAAAGAGAGTATCATATAAATAACTACCAGCAACAAAATTTGTAAGATAGTGCAAAGAATGGCAAGTATGTCGAGCTTAAACTGGGAATACATTCTGAACCTCCTTTTTTTAGTTCACAATCAAAGAGCTTTTTGCCAATGCTAATACAAATTCTATATGCGTCAAGGGAAACTACGACAGTGCCTCAATTCCCGGTAATGTTCCTTTTGCCAAGAAATCAAGCATTGCTCCTCCTCCCGTGGAAATAAAGGAGAACTTATCGTTTAGTTTGAGTTTTGCAATCGCAGCGATTGTGTCCCCTCCTCCGACAACAGAGTGCGCATCAGAATCGGCAATGGCTTTTGCAACAGCAAGCGTCCCTTCGGTAAAACTTTCTTCATAGGCACCCAAGGGTCCGTTCCATAAAAGTGATTTTGAGCGCTTGACCGCGTCAACGATTTTTTCAAGCGTGTGTTCTCCCGCATCGACGATTCTGTCATTGTCCTGGATGTGAGAAACAGGAATCGAAAGAGACGTGCCACGCCTTTCTACAACGACATCTTCCGGAAGGATAAGGCGTTCGTCATTTAAAAAATTTCCAAGGTTAAAGTCTCCCTCGGTATACAAGGATTTTCCGATTGACAATCCTTTTTCTTTGAGAAAATTATTTGCAAGTGCGCCCGCGACAACAACCGTATCGGCAAGAGAAAAGAATTTCTCTATAAGAGGCAGTTTGGTGTCAAATTTTGCGCCACCCAAAATAAATGTGAAAGGATGCTCCGGATTCATTATCCCCCCAAGCTGGGTTGCCTCTTCAATAAAACGAAATCCCGCATATCCGGGGATGAATTTTGGTACGCCAACGATTGAGGCATGTGTTCTGTGGGAGGCGGGGAAGGCTTCGTTGACGTAGACGTCGGCAAGAGAGGCAAGGGATTTGGCGAACTGTTCGTTATTTTCTTTTTCTCCCGGATTGAGACGCAGGTTTTCAAGGAGGACAATGTCACCCCCCTTCATTGTATCCACAAAAGCGGATGAGCCGAGATACTCCTTCTCGAAAGTAAGCGGGAAAAATTGTTGCAGATATTCAAATACCGGATACAAAGAGTTTTCCTCTTTTCCTTCAAAGTGGCTTGCGAGAATAATTTTTGCGCCGCGTTCTTTTAAGAAACGGATGGTGGGAAGCGCGGAAGCAATACGGAAATCGTCCATGACGGCTCCCGAGAGAACAGGCACATTGAAATCAGCGCGCAGAAAAACTCTGACACCCGCGTAATTGTCTATGTCTTTAATGGTACGCATGTTTTACAATTTTTCCGCGATTGAAAGAATTTCTCCAAAACCTTCGGGTTCAAGACTTTGTCGTCCAACCAAAAGACCGTCAACTTCACCTTTGCCCAAAATGTCTTCGGCGTTGCGGGGACTTACCGAACCCCCATAGAGAACCGCCATACTCATTCCCGCACTGTATCCGTATACATCGGACACGACTTTTTTTACGAAAAGCACCATTTCATGGAGCGAGGCGCCCGTGATAGCTTCACTGTCGCTTTTGCCAATCGCCCAGACAGGTTCGTAGGCAACAATAACGTTCTCAAGAGATTTTTTTTGGACCTTGTCGAGAGACTGTTTTATTTGGGAAGAGAGGAATTGAAGATATTCTCCGTGAGTATCGCGTTCCCGTTCTCCGACGCAAAGAATAACCTTGAGTCCGTCTTTGAGAGCAATTTTTATTTTTTGATTGACTATTTCATTGGTCTCGCCGAGAGCGCGCCGTTCGGAGTGGCCGATGATTACGTATGTTACCCCAACGTTTTTAAGTATTTTTGACCCCACTTCCCCGGTAAACGCTCCTTCATTTTCCCAAAAAACATTTTGTGCACCAAGAATAATCTTTCCTTTTACAAGAGGCTGTAATAAAGAAAGGTACGGGAACGGAGGGCAGATTACCACCTTGCTTTTCCTTATTTTTGCGAGCTTTTTGCGGATAGAGAGAAAGGTTTTTTTAGCCGTTTCTTTGCTTGTCGGGTTAAGTTTCCAGTTACCCACAATGAGTTTCTCTGATTTTTTCATTCCCCCATTATAGCAAGACCGCCCCACTTGTGTGGGGCGGTCTTCAGATTTCTTTCCAGGAAATCGTTGAATACTGGTCGGAGGTCAAAGGAAAGTTCGGTGGAGGGCCGTATAAGAGATTGCCGTCGTAAATAATGTTTCTTGTTTCATAGCCGGTACCGTTGGTATACGCAAAACCATAACGTTGGTACGTGGCTATCATTCCATACGAAGTAATAGTGTCTCTGTCATGATACGGGGAACAACGTTGGGAACCTCCTGAAGGTGGAGCGTAATAAAACCGTCCGACTCGACCATTCTGGGCAACAAGAGCGGCATCAATACGCAAATCGTTTTCGGATACCATACCTATGTTTATATTTCGTTGGGCAATAAGGGCAATAACGTCCTGGCCGTCATAATTTGTGTACAGAAGATCATTATTTACGGTAATGTCGCGGCGTTGTGTCGGATTATCCGGAAAACGTCCCGCGGCAATAGTGAGACGGGCCGTATTTATGGTTCCATTTACCCACACATGGTCTTCAAGAAAAATGAGACCATTTGCCGGATTGGCGTATGTTCCGAGAAGTTGCTGGGTATTGATACTCCACGTTCCCCAGTTTTCTTGAGATGAAGCGCATCCCGACGGAGTCGAGACGACCGTATTGACGCGATACAAGTCAAACGTGTCGTTTGTTTTAAGCACAATATGGTATCCGAGTGAACCGGACGCGGCAAAATACCTTCCACCGGATTGCGCGAGGGCCTTTATATTGGAAAGGTCCGAAGTGATTCCCAAAAAGTCAACGGGGGCGACCGGGTATTGCCGTCCGGCCTCAAAGACATCGGGACGCAATGGCGGGTTCGTAGGAGGCACAGGATCCGCTGGGGAAAGACACGTGTGCACCGCCCATGAGGCGACGGTACACGCATCGGAGTCGCTGTCTGTTGTTGTACTTTGACCGCTTGTGACAATATTGTGGGCCAAACCGTCAAAACGGATTCCGAAATTCGAGTGAATGGGCCCGAACACTTCGGTCCCTTCTCCAAAGCGCATTCTGTCACTTGCCACTACAGCGTATTTAGCAAAAGACGGAATGGCAAGACGGACCTCTATGGCACGGGACACGGAAATAGGCGACGTGACAATTCCTGTTGACCGAACAGTCACTATGGTTGAGCCCGTAGCAGGAGGAGTAATATCGAGTCTGTACTGTCCGATTGTGTTTCCGTCCTTATCGTAAAAATCGTGATAATACGGGCCGGGACCTCCGGTTCCATCCTGATAATCATCGGCGTCATGAGCAAGATGCCAACGATAATAGTCGGCGCCGGCTTCGGCAATTTGGAACGCCTGTTCCCGGACTTCAATGTGCCGGATAGCCTTAAGCAAAAGCGAAGTCCAACTCACAAAGGCCGTTGTCACCACAATTGCGATGAAAGCGAAAACAAGGACGTTAACGATGATGACTCCCCTATTCTTTTTTCTTATGTCGTCTCTCATAGGTTATCTTTCAGATTCCGAAGTGATACCTGGCTTGTGAATGTTTTGGGAGCAGGTTCCCGATTAGGGTCCGCGTCAATAACAATGCTGATTTTCACAAGACGGATGGTTGCGGTGGTTACGGGCTGAGAAAGAGGTGCGGTCGTGCCGTCATAGTTCGTATCGTAGTAGGTAAAAACGGGCTGTGCTCCGTTTTGAACGTTACGAGCAAGAAGTGTTGTTACCTGTTCGGATGCCGGATTGTATTGCAAAGGACTCCCCGTCGGTTCAATCACTCCCTTTTTTAGATCGGTCGCGGACAGAAAATACCGCACCCTTTCTTGAATACCGTCATTGTCGATATCGCTGTAAAAGGCAAAACTTTGCGTTCCCGCCTCGGCTATCGGATACGCCCCGATGCCCGATGGCGAAGCGCTTCTCGCTTCACGAACCATAATACGCAACACGGAACGTGCATCCTGTGTTCCAAGCAAACTTTTGTCTATAAACCCCGCGAAATAAAGAATGTTCCTCTGAAATGTTCCCACGGCAAGGATGAGAATGCCGGCAATCGCTCCCACAACAACAAGTTCCGGGAGAGACATTCCTTTTTGTGGGTACGCTTGGTTTTTTTTCTTATTGAACATTTTTTACGGACTTGGAATTAAAATAACCTCTCGTTGTTGCCACGCGCTACTCACAAGCACACCCTCAACAACAGTTGTATCGTATCCGGGCTTGGAAACCGTCAATGTATAGGTATCTGCGGAAATTCCCGAAAAAATAATTTGCCCGGGAGGGGTACATTCGGAAGTGAAAGTAAAAGAAATATCGGCAACAGTCGGAGTGAAGGAGGAATTATCGGTGTGTAAAAATATTTTATACCGCAAATACCTGTCGCCGTTGTGGGCAGAAGCAATGTTGGAGTTTGAAACCGTATAATATGTGCCCGCCGTACCGTCCGGACCGAGATAATTCCACGTTGTTGTAGCCTGGTCATTTGTCGTCGCTATTTGGATGCGCACACTCTCCGCTCCGGTCGCCGGCGGTTGGTCTTGGGGTTGCCACATAATATTGTAAAAATTACTTTCCGAGCCCGTGTCAAATGTCGATGAGACAAGCCACCCATCGGAAGCATATGAACCGAATATTTGCTTAAGGGTCATGATACCGGCAGGGTTGTTGGTCTCAATATTGCTGTCGGAATCAAGGTATTTATTCGTGTCAACAAAAAACGCTTGTCCTGCACCGCCCGACCAATCAGTTTGGGTTAAGAAACCTCGTCCGGTCACAAGAGTTTCCGTATACGAAGCACCGTCATCCAGAGTAACCGATGCCCCCGATAAAGGAAGTCCCGTCGCAGAGTCTTTTATCGTCACCATAAGGCTGTCGGGGTTTTCCGGAGCAAGTATGATTTGGACGTTATGTATCGCCCCGGGATTGGCGTCAAAAGGAAATAAGGGATTCGAACCGATGAGATCGTGGGACGCGTCGGTAACCACCAATGTATAGGTGTCCCATTCCAAGCCTGTGATTGTTTCTGTTCCGTTGGAGTTGTCAGTTTGGTAATTCTGGCTGAACTTGATGACATTCGGGTCGGCCCCAATAAGTTTTGACCCTGTGAGCGTGAAAGGAACGTCAACCACAGCCGCACAATTGTCACGCACCGTTGAAAGATACAGCGTTGCGGTGTGATCTATGGCAAAACTTGACTGAGTCACCTGCTGTAAAACCACTGTCGCATGCGGAGAAACCGGATTATTGACTTCACTGCTTGAATACGTGGTTACGGTTGAATATCCTTCCTTGGAAACAGTAATTTTATACCGCTCAACTCCGGGCGGGATATCGACAATCTGGAGCATTCCTTGCGAATTGGTCACGTCGTTTATATTTATGGCGGGAGTTCCCGAGACGCTTTCAATATGGACGGAGGCATCGGGTACGTCTACCCCGTTTGCATCAAACACACGAACAAACAAAGCACCGTTCGTCGAGGCGGTTTCAAGATTTTTCGGGGCAATTCGGGTTGTAAATGTAAGCGGTGTAAATATATTGCACGTCGTGCAATCAACGGTTATTTCGACAAGTTTATTATCAGCCGGGGAAAGGTCGTTCGGACTTCCGCCGATAGTACCGTCAAAGGAAAGGTCAACATTACGGATGGTTGAGGTAACGAGAAACGTGTATGAGTCGCGCACAATCGTTTGTTGATACGGGATTTTCCCTGAAGGCAAACCTCCGATAATACCGACATCGCTATACGGAAGATTCCGAATGATTTCAAACTGTTCGTTTGCGAGGTTTGCCGCGACTATTTTGGACGTTGAAAGACGGACCGCCTGAAGCACCGACAAGTAGCCCTGATAAACACTTACGGCAATAACCAAAAACAACGCGGCCCCAATGAGCGTTTCAACAAGCGTAAAACCTGTTTTTTGTTTTTTCATTCTACTGAATAACATCGACAAGCGAGTACGTCGGACCGATCATGGCGAAAACAAAGAACCCGACACCGATTCCGACAAAAATCATGAGAAGCGGTTCAATAATGGTCGACATGTCCCTTGTCTTTTGGTCGACTTCGTCTTCATAAAACTGGGCAACACCCATGAACATGTCGGTCAATTTCCCCGTCTCCTCTCCGACACTTGCCATTTCGGATACGAAAATCGGATACAAGTCGGTTCGCTGGGAAAGCACTTCGGAAATATTTTCTCCTTTTTCAACCTGCATCTCCGCTTTTTTCAAAAGATCCTTGTAGAAAGAGTTTTGCAGCACGTCCCCGGTAATACGTATGGCAATAATCAAATCGACGCCGGCAGACAGAAGGGAGGAAAGTGTTCGTGCGGTGCGCGCCGAATTTATTTCTCTTGTAAGACCGTTTATGATGGGCGTTTTGAGCATAATGACATCAATAAGACGCGAGCCCTGTTTGGTGCGGGCAAAAGCGGTAATGGAAGAAAAGAAAAGAACAACAAATAGAATAGTGAGAATAAAATTATTACTCAAAAAATCGCTCACTCCGATGAGAATACGCGTGGAAAGAGGAAGCTCAACGCCAAGCTCTTTAAACGTTAAAGTAAGGGTAGGTACAACAAATACAAGCATCAGAACGGCAATCACGGCCATCAGCGCGACAATGACCGCCGGATACATCATGGCCCCCTGAATGCGTTTCTGTAAGGTGTATATTTTCTCCATTTGCATGGCAATGACTTTGAGGGATTGCGACATATTTCCGCTTTCCTCTCCCGCCTTAACCATGGAAATAAAGAGCGAGGTGAATACATCCGGAAATTTTTGCATTCCCTGACTCATCGTCTCTCCTTTATCAATTGATGCAATGAGCTCCGCGAGCACTTCCTTGAGTTTCTTGTTTTTCGTCTGTCGTTCCAAAACCGAAAGGGCACGGGAAACCGAGAGTCCGGCGTCAATCATTGAACCGAGGTTGCGGGCAAATTGTATTTTCTCCTGTGTTTTGACTTTACCGGCAAAAATATTTCCAAGGCGAAACATGCTGAGAAAAGAATTTTTTTGCCCGATTTCATGGACATATACAACCGCTTCCCCGTCATTTTTTATTTTTTGGTACACGCCGGCACGGTCTTGGGCTTCCATTGTTCCCTCATAGGACTGTCCCTCCTTATTTATGGCTTTGAAAGTGAATAGTGGCATTGTGAAAATAAAATTATTCCGAGGAGACGACCCGCAAAACTTCTTCAACGGTGGTAAGCCCCTGTGCGGATTTAAACAGCCCATCTTCAATCATGGTCATCATGCCCTCCTTCTTTGCCTGATCGTCTATGGCCTGCACCGGCGCGCCTTTAATAATAAGATCCTTAATTGGAGGAGTCACTCGGAGCACTTCATAGATTCCTATGCGACCGGCATATCCGTCCGGAGCATCCGCGGATTTTTTTGGATGATACAGAGGAACTTGCGACCAATCGACGTCTTCTTTGACAATTTTTTCCTTTTTGAGAAAACCTAGAACTTTTTCCATATCAACGGAACTTTCGAGAGATTTAATTTCGTTCTTACTTAGGAAATACTCTTCTTTTGCACCTGAAAGTTTTCTGATGAGACGTTGGGCAATGACGATGTTTAAAACCGACACAAGAAGGAATGGTTCGACTTTCATATCAACAAGACGAGGGATGGCTCCAGCAGCCGAGTTTGTGTGCAGAGTTGAAAGAACCAAATGACCGGTAAGAGAGGCGTTAACGGCAAGAGAAGCCGTTTCACCGTCGCGGATTTCACCAACCATGATAATGTCCGGATCCTGACGGACAAGCGTGCGCAAGCCGCTTGAAAACGTAAATCCGATTTCCGGTTTTACCTGCGTCTGGTTGATTCGTTTCATTTGATACTCAATCGGGTCTTCAATGGTTGAAATATTCACATCGGGGGTATTGAGAATATCAAGCATCGTATACAGAGTTGTTGTTTTTCCTGAACCCGTCGGACCAGTGGTTAAAATAATTCCCGTCGTGAGATTCATTGCGGTATGAATACTCTCGAGCGCCTCTCCGTGAAAACCAAGTGCTTCAAGGGTGAACCCGGAAACGCTTTCGCGGAGCACGCGCATCACGGTTTTTTCACCAAAATATGTCGGAAGCGTGGATACGCGGAATGACACATTTTCACCGTTCAGCTCGATTTTGAAACGCCCGTCTTGCGGAAGACGTTTTTCGTCAAGTTTAAGATTTGAAAGCACTTTGATACGGGCGGTGATGGAGGGTGCACTGTTTTTGGGAAGTACCATGGCATCATGCAACAAACCGTCAATACGGTATCGGACAAGCAACTGTTCTTCCATCGGTTCAATATGAATGTCAGAGGCATTTTGAATAATTGCGTGTTTGAGGAGTGTATCGACAATACGGATGACAGGAATGTCTTCGGCAAGTTTCTTCAGGTCGCTTTCCGACGCATCTCCCTCCCCCCCCTGTTCCGAAATCATCTTAAGAGAGGTCGCCTCCTTTTGAATAATGTCGCCAAATTCCGCCTTGAGGCTCTTTTGATACTGCAACAGAGCACTTTTCATCGATTCCTTGTCGGTAAGCCGCGGAAGAATTTTTAAACCGGTTTTTTTCTTGATAAAGTCGATAGCCGCCAGGTCTTCGGTATCAAGCATTGCGACTTCAAGAGTTTTATCCGCGACCCGGAAAGGAATAATATTGTGGTTGCGCGCGATGGGCTCAGGGATGAGAGAAAGCACGTCAAAATTTATTTTTTCTCCCTTCAAGTCCACAAAAGGAATACCGAGAATATGCGCCTGAATCTTCCTCAGGTCGTCATCGGTAATTTTTCCTTCTTCCACGAGTAATTGACCGACGCTTACTTTGCGCTCGGATGCTTTTTTATCCGCGGACTCAAAATCTTCCCGAGAAATCAGGTCGGAATCAAGGATAAATTCTTTTAATTGGGTTTCCTCAATGTGCATGGAGCGATATGTACAAAAATTATACCATAGCCGCGCCGCAGATTGACTTATTGCGCTAATTGTGTATGATATAGGCATTATCAAGTTCGCCTCACGGCGGACTCATTTTTTTATAACGTATGTCATTTGATCTAAAAGTCATTCACTCGGTCTTCCAGCAACTTGAAGGAGAACGGGGAATTCCAAAAGAAAAAGTTATTGAAGCCATTGAGATGGCGTTAGCAACCGCGTACCGAAAAGAGTACGGAAAAAAGGGCCAAATTGTCAGGGCCTCTTTCAACGCGGAAAACGGAGAAACAAATTTCTACCAGGTAAAAATTGTGGTTGATCCTTCTCAGGTCATCATGGACGAGGAAGCGGCTGTTACAGAAACAAGCATTGAAGGTAAAGAGGGTGAAGTAAAAGAAGTTTTTAATTCCGAGAAGCATATTTTCCTCAATGATGCGAAAAAAATAAAAAAGGACGCAGAGCTCGGAGAAGAAATCATCTTTCCTCTTGAAGCAAAGGAAGATTTCGGCCGCATCGCATCGCAAACCGCGAAACAAATCATTATTCAAAAAATCAGAGAGGCCGAAAAAGTATCCGTACTCGGAGAATTCGGGGAACGTGAAGAAGAAATCGTAAGCGGCACTGTTCAGCGAGTTGAACGGGGAAATATTTTTGTCGATATGGGACGGGCAACAGGTTTTTTGCCGTATGAAGAACAAATCAGAGGAGAACATTACCGACCCGGGGAACGCATCAGGGCATATTTATATAAGGTGGAAGAAACTCCCAAAGGAGTATTTTTGCGTCTTTCCCGCTCACACCCGAAATTTCTTGAAAAACTATTTGAAGTTGAAACTCCGGAAATAGGAGCGGGAGTTGTTGAGATTAAAGCTATCGCACGCGAAGCAGGTTCCCGAACAAAAGTTGCCGTATATTCAAAAGACGAGCATGTGGACCCTGTGGGCTCAATGGTTGGACAGCGTGGTGTTCGTGTTTCAACCGTTATGAGCGAATTGGGTGGAGAAAAAATCGACATTATAGAGTGGTCCGAGGACCCGAAGCAGTTTATTGAGGATGCGCTGTCTCCCGCCAAAGTATTAAGTGTGGCCATCATTGATGAGAACGAAAGAAAGGTTCGGGTTGAGGTTTCGGAAGACCAACAGTCCCTCGCTATCGGCAAAGGTGGACAAAATGTGAGGCTCGCAGCAAAATTAACGGGGTGGAAAATAGATATTCAATCTCCCCAAGGAGAGTCCGTTGCCGCAACCGACGGTGAACATGTTGATGTATCGGAAACGGTTAAAACAGAGAAGAAAGAAGAGGCTGTATAAGGAGTATTAAACCCTTAGTTACCGTCGCTCGTTCGGAAATAAATCAAAAAATTAAAACGTAATAATTAATTATTTTTTAACACGTTATGTCTACAATATACTGGCTCGTATTCGCTCCAATCACTATCGCGGTCTTATACAGTCTCTATATTATTCTGTGGCTCAGACGCCAGCCCGCCGGTAACGAGAAAATGGTCGCCATTTCCAAGGCAATTCAGGAGGGCTCGTCCGCGTATCTTAATCGTCAAAGCAAAACTATCGGAATAGTTGCTGTGGCCCTTTTTCTTCTTATCGGATTTTTGATTAATTGGACTGTGGCAACGGGATTTCTTCTCGGAGCTTTCCTTTCCGGACTTGCCGCGTATGTGGGTATGAATATCTCGGTTCGCAGTAACAGTAAAACCGCCGAAGCGGCCAAACAAGGGCTCGGGGCGTCATTTTCTCTTGCATTCAAAGCGGGTTCGGTTACCGGGCTTCTCGTTGTTGCCCTCGGACTTCTCGCAGTCGCAGGATTTTTTGCTTATACGGGAGACGTTAAATCTCTTATAGGCCTTGCGTTCGGTTCCAGTTTGATTTCCGTTTTCGCCCGTCTTGGGGGAGGGATTTTCACTAAAGCCGCCGATGTCGGAGCGGACCTCGTGGGGAAAGTTGAAGCGGGAATTCCGGAAGACGACCCACGCAACCCCGCGGTTATCGCGGACAACGTCGGGGACAACGTCGGGGATTGTGCCGGAATGGCTGCCGATCTTTTTGAAACATATGTCGTCACACTTACCGCGACAATGCTTATCGGTTTAATGACATTCACAGGCACTCAAATCTGGTTTCCCCTTGTACTGGGAGGTTTGGGAATTCTTGCCTCGGTTATTGGGGGACTTTTTGTCCGTTTATCGAGCTCACAAAATATTATGGGCGCACTCTATAAGGGTATGGGAGCGGCACTTCTTCTTTCTCTCGGATTATTTTACTTCGCAAGTTCAATGTTTTTCCCGGGTGAAACATGGCCGGTATTTTTAAGCACATGCATTGGTCTTGCCGTAACCGTTGCCATGGTTGTCATTACCGACTATTACACGGCAAAAAATTTCAGACCCGTTAAACTTATTGCCGAAGCATCGCGTTCGGGACACGGAACAAATATCATCATCGGTCTCGCTGTCGGGATGGAAGCGACCTTCTTACCGATTATCGTTATCGTCGCGGGAATTTTATTGAGTCATTCTTTACTCGGACTTTTGGGAATTGCGATTGCCGCCACGGCAATGCTTTCGGTTGCGGGCATTATTGTTGCCATTGATTCATTCGGCCCGATTACCGATAACGCGGGCGGAATCGCGGAAATGTCCGGCGCAGACAAAGGTGTAAGAACGATTACCGATGCGTTGGATTCGGTTGGAAACACGACAAAGGCGGTTACAAAAGGATACGCTATTGGTTCGGCGGGTCTTGCCGCTCTTGTATTGTTTGCCGGCTATGTCGAAGAACTTGCAGGCGCCGGAAAAGAAATTTCTTTCAGTCTTGGGGATCCGTTGGTTGTCGCAGGCCTTTTCATTGGAGGCACGGTTCCTTATTTGTTCGGCTCGCTTGCTATGCAAGCGGTCGGACAGGTTGCGGGTTCGGTAGTTGAAGAGGTGCGCCGACAATTCAGGGAAATAAAAGGCATTATGGAGTTTAAGGCAAAACCCGACTACAGCCGCGCCGTGGACATTGTCACCAAAGCAGCTTTGCAAAAAATGATTATTCCTTCCCTCTTGCCGATTGCGGCGGTGTTGTTCGTTGGTTTTTTCCTCGGTCCAATCGCCCTTGGCGGCGCACTTATGGGTGTTATCATTTCGGGTCTTTTCATGGCCATCTCAATGACATCCGGAGGTGCTGCATGGGATAATGCCAAAAAATATATCGAGGATGGAAATTTCGGAGGAAAAGGAAGTGAGGCGCACAAGGCTGCCGTGACAGGAGACACCGTAGGCGACCCGTACAAAGACACGGCGGGACCGGCAATCAATCCTCTTATTAAAGTAATGAACATCGTGGCCCTGTTGTTGGCGCCATTTCTGCTTTAACAGTTTAATTTAAAAGTGACTCTTCACTCCCCCGACATTGTTTGTCGGGGGTTTTTTATTTATAATTTCAGAACACCTTTCTTGTAAGCCCTCCGTTTTGAAAGTTATAAATTTAATATTCGTCTGTATACACTATGAACATCCAAATGTGCGGCAAATCGTTATTCCTTGTTTTAGCTTCTGTCGCTTTCCTGTTTGCGGGCAACAGTGTTTTTGCCCAAATTACAAATACGGCGACAGGAACAACAACCGACGAAAAGGAGAGGAGTAGAGCAACTATCCAAGAGAAAAAAGATGGCATCAGAACGAATGTGGAAGAGAAAAAAGAATCACTAAAAGATCGCCGTGAGGCTTTATCAAAAGAAATAAAAGACAGACTGAAAGCAAGAATAAGAGGTTTTGTCCAACAAATGGAAAGACGGCTGGGAGCCGCAATTGAACGAATGGAGAAAATCGCCGAGAGAATCGCATCCCGAATCGAAAAAATAAAAGTGACCGGAATCGATACCACGGAGGCTGAAACATATCTTGGAGCCATGAAAACCGATATTTCCGAAGCAAAAGCACTCGTAGGAAAAATCCCGGAAGCAATTGAAGAAAGTTTGCTTGCGGAAGAAATGCGTAAAGCGTTTGAAAATGTGAAAACTATTATTGAAGAAGCGAAAAGAGAGATACAGAGCGCGCATGATAATGCGAAAAAAGCGATCGGAAGCCTTATGGAGATGGTCAAGGAATCACAGTCGGACGCTTCCACTACCCCATCAATAAACTAATTTCTTATCATTATGGATAACCAAAATATCTCAAATACAAACATGAATTCGAGGGATAACATGCAAAATCCTCTCCCAAACAAGCCAGTGGCTTCTTCCGTCGGACCGCTCGTCGGAATAATTATCGTCGTCATTATTATTGTTCTCGGTGGGATGTATTTTTGGGGACAACGAGTAGACAGGAGCGGAATAGATCCAATGCTTGAGAATGATGCGATGACTCAATCTCTTGAAAACCAAAGTTCATCGGACGACCTTACTGCCATTGAAGCGGATATAGATAACACCGATCTTGAGAATCTTGACGCCGAGCTCAACCAAATAAACTCCGATTTGGAAGCATCCGGGCTCTAGTGTCCATTTCTGCCCGCCACCCCGTTTCAAGCGGGGTGGTTTTTGCTAGACAACAAAAAGAAGAACGGATAGACTAAGAACTTAATTATGTCGGAACAAAAAACACATTACCAAAATATCAAAGTGACCGCGCTTCCGGATGCGGAAGTGGAAATTGAGGGTGAAATTGACGCCCAAAGAATGAACGATTTGAGAAATAAGGCGCTCGACACAATTTCAAAAGAAATTGAAATTCCCGGTTTTCGCAAAGGCAAGGCGCCAACTGAAATCGTGGTTAAGAAAGTCGGAGAAATGCGCCTCCTTGAAGAAGCCGCGGAAATGGCTCTGCAGGAGGAATATCCGATTATTCTGTTCAATGAAAAAATAAACGCTATCGGGCTTCCTCATATTCATATCACCAAACTCGCCCCCGGAAACCCCCTTGGATTCAAATTACATACTGCGGTTATGCCGACGATAACGCTCCCCGACTATATGCGTATCGCTAAAACCGAAATGGAGAAAAAAGACAGTGTCGAGGTGGAAGAGAAAGAAATCGACCGCGTCATTGAGGAAATACGCAAACAAAAAGCGGGGAAAAAAGAAAAAGACGCTTCGGAAGAAAACGAACTTCCAGCGCTTACTGATGAATTTGTGAAATCCCTCGGAAATTTTGAGCATGTTGAAGATTTTAAAAATAAAATAAAGGAAAATCTCTCGTACGAGAAAAAAATCAAAGCGAGAGAGAAAAAAAGAGGGGCAACGATAGACGAACTTCTAAAAAAATCCTCGATAACGTTGCCGAAAATTTTGATTGTAAACGAACTTGAAAAAATGCTTTCCCAATTTACGGGCGAAGTCGAGCACATGGGAATCACATGGAATGATTACCTTGCGCAGACAAAAAAAACCGAGGAAGAGCTCAAAAACGAATGGAGACCGACAGCAGAAAAAAGAGCTAAAACCCAGCTTATTTTGGATGAAATCGCCGTAAAAGAAAAAATAGAGCCGGAAGAAGACCAGGTGAAAAAGGAGGTGGAACATATTCTCTCCCACTATCCGAAAGCCGACCCGGAACGGGCTCGTGTGTACGTCAAAGGAATTTTAAGAAACGAAAAGGTTTTTGAGTTTCTTGAATCAGGCCTCGCCAAAGAAAGCGAATAAAGATTCCCAGGGCAAAGCCCCGAGGAATTAACCTTTGTTTCGTCTTCGCTCGCAGGTCATGAGAGCACAGTACCGCTCTCGCGACACCGCTCGCTCGCCGAAATAAAAAGTACCGAGCCTTTTGTTGTTGTTTAGACAATAAGCAAAAGTGAGGCGGCGGCAAGAGCCGCCGTTTCGCTTTTAAGAGTCATTGTGCCAAGACTGAGCGACGGAATATTTTTTTCTCCGAAGATTTCTTTTTCTTTCTCGCTCCAACCTCCTTCCGGCCCGATAAATACGGCCACGGTGTTTTCTGAGGCAGAGTGGGTAAACACCGCCCCCGCAGCATCAAAAAAAATAGCGGGTACGGAAAGTGTCTCAAGTGCCTCTTTCAAAGAAACAACCGGGTGCAGGGTTGGAAGCACGGCGTGCCCGGATTGTTCCGCCGCCTCCACAAGAATACGTTTCAGCCGTTCGAGATTTAAATTCTTTTTTTCGCTTCTTTCGGAGATAACGGGAACAAAGTGCGACACGCCGATTTCAGTTCCCTTCTCAACCACCCATTCGAATTTATCTTTTTTTATAAGAGAGGAATAAAGCCAGACTTCCCGTTTTGGTATGACAATATTTTTTTGAGAGCTCAAAACGGAAAGGACTGCGTTTTGTTTTGTTAAAACGGAGATTTCACATAAAAAATCAAAACCGGAACCGTTAAACAATACAACGCGCTCCCCCGCCTTAAAACGAAACACATTCCGCCATTGATTAAGAGTGTCGGTGTTTTCTATATCAAGCGTCTTTTTTGATGCAAAAGATGAGTCAATAAAAAATCTATGAATGCGCATAGGGTCAGTATGGGCAAAGCATTCTTCTTGCGCAAGTTATTTGAAATTATCGTCAACTTGTTATATTGTGTTGACATTAATCATTGAAACAACCATGTTAATTCCAACAGTTATCGAAAAATCACAGTTTGGAGAACGGGCATATGACATCTATTCCCGCCTTTTGCGCGACAGAATCATATTTCTCGGAGGGCCGATTGACGACAACGTGGCGAACATCGTCATTGCCCAGCTTCTCTTTCTTGAATCCGAAGACCCTAAAAAGGATGTGGAACTTTATGTCAACTCTCCCGGCGGCTCCGTTACCGCAACCCTTGCCATTATAGACACAATGACCCACATCAAACCCGACGTTAAAACCTTTTGCATCGGTCTTGCCGCATCGGGAGCAGCCTGGATTCTTTCTTCCGGGGCAAAAGGCAAGCGTGCCATCCTGCCAAACGGAGAAGTTATGATTCATCAACCGTTGGGCGGCGCAGAAGGGCAGGCAACCGACATTGAAATTTCGGCAAAACACATACTCAAACTGCGAGACAAGCTTAATAAAATAATGTCAAAAAACACGGGGAAATCTCTTTCGGAAATAGAAAAAGACGTGGAACGCGACTTTTTCATGAGTGCCGAGGAAGCGGTTAAATATGGAGTCGCGGATATGGTACTTGAAAAGAAACAAAAATAAAAAGTTTTGAACTTTTTGTTGTCGTCGCTCGTTCGGAAATAAAAAAGGGAGCTTTTTTATTCCACTTACTCGCTAGACAATAACAAAACCCCGCCTCTCGGCGGGGTTTTCGCAAAAACCGGGCCCGTTTACAAAACAGAAAAAACCTTATACTATTAGGGCGTTAATCAAATTAATTTTTACGCTTCCGCTTTTTGGTATGCACCCCTACCTTCACACTCAGAGGAGAAAAGATGACAATCTGGATGATCTAGAGGATATTCGTTAAAATCAGAGGTTTTTCTATCTATTTCCTTAAATGTAATAAGGCTGGGATTCTAAAAAGCGAGGGGTAACGCTACCATGTCATTAAAAATAGCGCTTCTCTTCGCTCTTTCGGCAGCACTCCTTGGAGTGGCGTTTGGTTATTTCCTGCGATGGATTATCTCGCTGGGAAACAAGACGTCCATGGAGCTGCGAATCAAGCAGATGTTGCTTGAGGCGAAAGACGGAGCCACGCGCATTGCCGCTGAGGCAGAAAAGAAAGCCGAGGAAACTCTAAAAGAGGCTCGGGTAGAGATAAAGGGAAAAGAAGACAGTCTTAAAAAAACCGAGGAGCGTCTCGTTAAAAAAGAAGAATTCCTCGATAAACGACAGGTTGATATCGACAAAGAAGTCGAGAATATAAAGCAGAAAATCACCGAAATAAAGACGATTCGAGAAAAAACAGACGCTCTTGAAGTCGAACGAAAGGGCGCTCTTGAAAAAGTGGCCCGATTAAGCGCGGAGGAAGCAAAAAAAGAAATTATGGAAATTGTCGAGAAGGAAACCGAGGAAGATCTTCTTGTCCGGATGCAAAAACTTGAGGCTTTTGGAAAAGAGAAGCTTGAGCGCAGAGCGCGTGAAATACTCACGACATCCATTCACCGGTATGCCAACTCCGTCTCTTCGGACATCATGACAACAACAGTTGCCATTCCGTCGGATGAAATAAAAGGAAAAATCATCGGGAAAGAAGGAAGGAATATCAAAGCATTTGAACGCGCGAGTGGTATTGAAGTTATTGTTGACGACACGCCGGGACTTATTACCCTCTCATCATTCGACCCCGTACGACGTCAAGTTGCCAAAGTAGCTCTTGAAAAACTTATCGCGGACGGGCGTATTCAACCTGCAAAAATCGAGGAAATGATGGAAAAAGCAAAGCAGGAAATCAATGAAACAATAAAAGAAAAGGGTGAGCAGGCCGTGTATGAATGCGGAGTGTACAATCTTGACTCACGTATTGTTGCCATTCTTGGACGCCTCCACTATCGCACCAGTTACGGACAAAATGTTTTGCAGCACTCGATTGAAATGGCGCATATCGCAGGTATGATTGCCGAGGAGATAGGCGCCGATGTCTATGTTGCCAAGGCAGGAGCATTGCTTCACGATATTGGAAAAGCGGTTGACCATGAAGTTGCCGGAACGCATGTTGAAATAGGTATCCGTATACTCCAAAAATTCGGTGCCGATGAAAAAATTATCAAAGCGATGCGTTCTCATCATGACGAATACCCCTATGAGACGCCGGAATCATACGTTGTGCAGGCCGCAGATGCGATTTCCGGAAGCCGTCCAGGCGCGCGGCGTGATACCGTGGAAAATTACCTTAAACGGCTTGGAGACCTTGAGGCTGTTGCCAATTCGTTTTCCGGCGTTGAGAAGGCGTACGCCATTTCCGCCGGTCGTGAGGTAAGAATTTTCGTGAGATCGGAGGAAATTTCCGACCTCGATGCCCAAAAACTGGCTCGTGATATAGCTCTACGGATAGAACAGGAGCTTAAATACCCCGGTGAAATCAAGGTAAACGTTATCAGGGAAACGCGCGCTATTGAATTCGCACGATAAAGGATATTAATCCTTTGTTGCCGTCGCTCGTTCGGGAAGTAAAAATAAGAATTTTTCTTTCCGCTCACTCTCTAGGCAATAAAAAACCTTTGTGTAAAGCCCTTGCGGGAGAAAAACCCTTGTATATAATTACTTTAAGGCTTAACTCAGGCTTTTCGCTGTTCTTAGAGCTTGGGTTCCAGGGGGTCGAGAGAATTATTAGTAAACCTACAAGGAATCTATGAACAAACAATCAATCGTAGACGTTGTCGCGGAAAAAATCGGCGTAACGAAAACCCAAGCAGAACAAGCTGTAGACGCTTTTATTGACTCTATTGTTTCAACTTTGACAAAAGGCGAAGAAGTTTCGATAGCTGGTTTGGGAATTTTTGCAACCAAAACACGTGCAGCGCGACAAGCTCGTAACCCAAGAACTGGTGCAACTATTCAGGTCCCTTCGATGAAAGTTCCGAAGTTCCGACCCGCCAAGGCTCTTAAAGATGCAGTCAAGTAAAATTTTTCTCTAGAGGAAAAAACAAAATCCGCCCAGAAGGCGGATTTTGTTTTTATGCGGGTAGGGAGAATCGAACTCCCGACCACAGTTTGGAAAACTGTTGTTTTACCACTAAACTATACCCGCAGATAAAGGTATTCACCTTTGCTTCGTTGTCGCTCGGACACCATGAAACCTAGAAGTTTTCGCGGCGCTTCTCGCTCGACGAAGTAAAAACTATAGTAGCAAAAATCCAGTTGTTGGGCAATTTTTTACCGATTGTTATAATCAAACATATGAACATATTTTTTCGATTTTTTATCCTCTTTTTTATTGCTCTCGCTACAAATTTTTCATTTACCACACCTGCTTCCGACCAAAAACAAGATTTTCTTTTACAAGAAACTGAAGAAAAAGTCCCCGAAACCATTAAAGAAAAAGAGTCGGTTTTAGACACGAAAACTCCCGAAAAACCTGAAATGCTCGTGGTCTCCAGTGGAAACTTGCCTGAGCAACCACAAGTGAGTATTGTGGCAACTCAACCTGAAAAAAGCACGATTGACTTTGAAACAATCAACACAAGGGCTCGAGAATCTTTGGTAAATGTTCTCTGTCTTGCGAAAGGAGGAGGTCTTCTGCCCATTACCGGCAGCGGAGTTTTTGTGTCCGAAAAGGGCGTCATTCTCACAAATGCCCATATAGGGCAATATTTTCTGCTTGATAATTTTGTTGATTGCTTCATCAGAACCGGAAGTCCGGCAACGGCAAAATACAAAGCCTCTCTCCTGTATATCTCAAAAAGATGGGTAGTGGAAAACTCAAAGAGTATCGTCACGGACAATCCTAAGGGTACGGGAGAAAACGATTACGCCTTACTTTTGGTGACAGAAACAACCAATAATTCACAGTTACCGGGCGTATTCCCCCACCTTGAAATGGAGCTTACGAATGAGCCTCAGCAAAATGATGCGGTTCTCATTGCCGGATATGCCGCAGGCTTTTTGGGAGGATTAACAATTGAAAATGGTCTGTCGATTCTTTCAACCATAAATAATATTGCAAATATTTTTACTTTCAAGGAGACCACGGTTGACCTGCTTTCCATAAGTGGAAGTATTGTTTCTCAAAAAGGGTCGTCAGGGGGAGCAGTGGTCAACGAGAAGGGAAAACTTGCCGGAATTGTTGCAACAGCAACCCAAGAATCGGAAACCGAGACAAGAGAGTTGCGAGCAATAACCACAGGCCACGTCAACCGAAGTTTCTCTGAAGAAGTTGGTGAATCAATTCCATTATTCTTCTCTCAAAATCTTCAGGAAAAAATGAAGTTTTTTAGAGACTTTGAATTCCCTTCCTTACAAAAAATTCTCTTGGATAAAATAGCGGAAAAAAACAAAAACTGAGGATAGGATCATGGATTTAGTCCACGATTAGGTCTTTATCTTGAAATTCGGGGAACCGGGATTTGAATCTTACAGATTCTGTACACCTTTCGCATTTTGAAAACAAAATGCTCAAGGTCTTGCAGCGCGCTCCCAGCACGCTTCACCCGGAGTCGTTTCTCCTTCGGAGCCACGGATATTCCCCGAATATCCGATCAATTCTCTGTCGGGGTGCCGAGAATCGAACTCGGGTCTTACGCTCCCAAAGCGTGAATACTACCATTGTACTACACCCCGACACAAAATTGATCCCAAAGCGAGTATGTTACCGTTGCACTATTCCCCGTCGCAAGAAGTCTAGCACAGCAAAGGAATTGCCGAAAGTTGTCCTTTAAAATCAAAGGATTAAATCTTCGAGTAAATCAATTTTTGCCTTTTTCCCCTCTCTGTCGAGATAAATTGAAACAGCCCCGAACGTCCATTCAACATCTTCCATTTTTCTTTCTATCAGGTAGAGGGATATGGTTTCAGAAAGTCTCTTTAATTTTAAAGGATGAATGTTGTCCTCCGGTCTGTAAGTGTCTTTTGTTTCATAAGAAACATCATGTTCGATGTTTTCACATGAAACAGTTTTGACTTCAAAAAAATAAGTCTTTGAGTCCTTTTTGGCGATAATGTCTATTTCTCCTTGTTTCTTTCTAAAATTTCTTTCGAAAACCAAATATCCCTTAGATTTTAAAAATCGACAGGCAATATCTTCTCCCAAACGACCAACTTCTAGATGTCTTTGTTTCATGTCAAACATTTAAAAGTTTTCACGTGAAACCTTTTATCGTATTTTTGTTCTTTACAACGTCTTTTATAATTTAATGGCTTATATTAGGCCTTTTGTCTATTATTCAGAGACATCTCCCTTGTCTTTTATACACGGTATCAACAGAGTTATTAACATTTTTCAAATTTTCTGTTGATATTTTTGCTGAAAATAAGGATAAAAACATAAACCTGTCTAAGAGACAAAAGACAGACAGCCTGGGCATAGGGTTGAAATATTTGGTGCGAGTAGGGGGAATCGAACCCCCACCATCTGATTGGCAACCAAATGTTCTACCATTAAACTATACTCGCAATAAGCGCAATTATAGCCCTATTCAAAAATATTTACAATTGACCTCATCCTGCCCACCACAAGGCGGTTTGCGGCTCATTAGAGGCACTACGTGCGCTCCTGGCAGGATTCGAACCCGCAATAGCGGTTCCGAAGACCGCTGTGATATCCATTTCACCACAGGAGCATGAACATACATCATAACGCGGTTAGGAAAAAAACGAAATATATAATAAAATGGAACGATGAAAAAGGCTGAAAATAAGGTCAATTCTAAAATACCGGACGAAGTTTCACGAATAACAGAAGCTTTGGAAAAAGCTGGCTTTGAGGCTTACATTGTCGGTGGGTGTGTCAGAGATTTGCTTTTAGGCAGACGGCCAAAGGACTGGGACATAACCACAAACGCGAAGCCTGAAGAAATTATTTCTTTATTTGATGAAACATTCTATGAAAATGAGTACGGAACGGTGGGGGTGGTAAATAAAGGAATAGAAGACAAAACTCTTTCTATTGTTGAGGTTACCCCGTATAGACTTGAGGCGGAATATTCAGACAATCGCCGGCCTGATTCGGTTACTTTTAGTGAAAAAATAGAAGACGACCTAAAAAGAAGAGATTTTACAATAAACGCCATTGCGTACAGTGTTTCGGGGAACACAGTAGTTGATCTGCACGACGGCAGAGGTGACTTGTCACAAAAAATATTGCGCACGGTTGGGAACCCCCTCGAACGCTTTGAAGAAGACGGACTAAGAATTTTGAGAGCCATTAGGCTTCACGCAGAACTTGGTTTCACGATAGAAAAAGAGACCTTGGAGGCAATAAAAAGAGCAGGGGGCTTACTTAAAAAAATTTCAAAGGAACGAATCAGGGACGAATTTGTCCGAATTATAATGTCTGACAATCCTGTTAATTCCCTTGTTTTAAGCCGTGAATTGGGAATTTTGGAACACATCATACCTGAGCTTGAAAAAGGGGTAGGGATTGAACAAAATCAGGCCCACTCATATGACGTTTGGGAACACGGCCTCAAAACGCTTCAGCACGCAGTGAGTAAAAAATGGGGATTAAGCCTGCGGCTTTCTGCGATGTTCCACGACATTGGGAAACCACCGACAAGACAATGGTCCCCGGAAAAAAAGGATTGGACATTTTATGGCCATGACGTCGTGGGGGCCCGCATTACGGAAAAAACTCTTAAAGATTTGAAATTCCCTAAAGAGGTTATCGATAAAGTTGGTAAATTGGTCCGTTGGCATATGTTTTTTTCCGACACGGACCAGATAACCCTGTCGGCGGTGCGTAGGCTCGTTTCGCGCGTAGGACAAGAGAATGTGTGGGATTTGATGAATCTTCGGGTGTGCGACAGGATAGGCACAGGGAGACCGAAAGAGAGCCCCTACAGGCTCAGGAAGTACCAATCAATGATCGAGGAGGTTATGGCTGACCCTATTTCCGTCGGGATGTTAAAAATAGACGGGAATGTACTTATAAAAAAATTAAAATTGAGTCCCGGACCCAAAATCGGCTATATTTTACATGCCCTCTTAGAGGAGGTGTTGGAAAATCCCCTTAACAATACAGAGGACTATCTTGAGAAAAAATCAAGGGAATTAGCCGCATTATCTGATTCCGAGCTTAAAAAAATGGGAGAGAAGGGAAAAGTTGAAAAAGAAAACCTCCAGGAGGAAAAAATCAAAGAAATTCGAGATAAATATTGGGTTAAATAAGAGCCGTTCGTAATCCCTTTTTCAAAGCACGAATATTTTTCTGCTAAAAAATTCCTTGAGCTCATGCCGTCGCATTCGCTAGTCTCTGAAAAAGGGATTACTTACTCCAACCGGCAGAAAGACAAAAGGAGAATAATAAAAAGATATAGAGCAACGGCTTTTCCCGACAGTTCCTGTGGGGGTTTTTTATGTACAAAAACAACCGCCTCAACGTGGAGGCGGTTCTAAGAGCTATACAGTAAAATATATTGTCCTTTATCATACCCAAGGAGAAAAATTAAGAGAGGTTTTTGTTGCGAGTATGTATATGTGTGACAAAACTCTTACCATAAGAGTCTTAGTAAGTCGACTTAATTCCAAAGAACTAACGTCAGATTTTTTCTTTGTTCAAGATTTCCATCCAACGTCTAATTGAAAGTATATCAGTGGTAAAGGACAAGTAAAGATCTTGGGTGTTGATAACTGTCTTTTATAGTTTGTCCTTTATTCTAGGCCTTTGAGGGTAAGAGAAATCGGACAATGATCGGAGCCCGTTACATCTTTCAAAATCTTTGTAGAAATAACATTTTTTTCGGTATCCGGACTAATGAAAAAGTAGTCGATTCTCCACCCAACATTTCTTACTCTCGCAAAAGTTTTCATATCCCAGTATGTATACGCGTCTCGTGTTTCCGGATTTAATTTTCGGAAAATGTCTATGTATCCTTTGCTTATAACTTCGTCTATCCACGCCCTTTCTTCAGGAAGAAAGCCCGTATTTTTTTCGTTTTCTTTCGGCCGTGCAAGGTCTATTTCTTCATGGGCGGTATTTACATCACCGCAAAAAATAACTTTGAAGCCTTTGGCTCGAAGACGCTCAACATAAGCAAGAAAGGCCTTGTAAAATTCAAGTTTAAACTTTATCCGATGAGGCCCTCCGCCTCCGTTAGGGAAGTAGGCATTTGAAATTGCGAAGTTTTTAAAAAGAGCGGTAACCATTCGTCCCTCTTGATCAAGTTCGGGAATTCCGAGACCGATTTCCACTTTTTCCGGCCTTTGTTTAGTGTAAAGAGCGACTCCGCTGTATCCTTTTTTTGTTTTTGCATGGTCAAAATACGCGGAAAAACCTTTCGGGTTCCGTACTTCTTCCGGTAATTGGTCGGGGTGCGCCTTTGTTTCTTGAAGACATAAGATATCGGGGCTCTCCTTTATAAGCCAGTCCCAACAACCTTTCTTGTGGCATGCCCTGATTCCATTTACGTTCCAAGAGATAATGTTCATAGTTAATCTAAAATTACTTTTGATTGCCCTTGTTATGGAATCGATGGTGCACATCACGAAGATGCTTATCCGTAACATGAGTATAGATTTGCGTTGTCCCAATGTGCGCGTGGCCCAAAAGGGCTTGAACCGAGCGTAAATCTGCGCCGCTCTCAAGAAGATCAGTCGCAAAACTATGCCGGATGACATGCGGCGTTACTTTTTTGGTGATACCCGCCTTAATGGCATAGTATTTTACAATTCGTTCTACCGAACGTGAAGTAAGTCTTTTGGCATTAGTGTCGTGCCTGCTTACATGGATGAATAAGGCATCTTCCATGTCGGTTCGTTTTCCAAGGTACTGGCGTATTGCCTCCTTCGCACGCGGGGAAATAAAAACTACGCGCACTTTGTCTCCTTTTCCACGGATGGAAACTTCATCTTTCCTCAAATCAATATCTCGGGGAAGAGAGCAAAGTTCTGAAACACGAAGACCTGTGGAAAAAAGCAATTCAAGTATCGCCCTGTCCCGCAAATCCTTAACTGTTTTGGCATTTGGGGCTTCAATAAGGCGTTGCAGTTCATCCGCCGAAATGAGATCCAGGGAGCGTTCTCCCACTTTGGCAAGCTCTATACGATCCGGAGACAGAGACTGTATTTTCCGGCGCATAAGATACTTAAGGAAGGAACGAAGGGCAATAAGATAATAATTTTGGGTACGTTTTTTGAGCGTGTCGTAAGGGCCTCCGCTTTTCGTCTTTTTTCTGTTAAGAAAAAGGCGGTATTCCCTGATTAAATCGTCGGAAATATCTTCCGGTTGCTCGGTTCCGATAAAAATAAGAAAGGAGTCCAGGTAATGGGCGTAATTTTCAACTGTTTTGAGGCTTCTGCCTTTCTCGATTTCAAGATATTCGAGAAATTCTCGTTTGAGCTGGGTAAGCGTCATAACAACATTGTGCGACATTTGACAAAAGAGGGAAAGGAAAAAAGTCTTGCAAAAGAAGGACTTTCGTGCTATATTTCACCCACATGCTTACGAAATTGAAGAAAAAAAGAGTTATAGAAGGCGTTAAAATACACGACACCGATACCGGCTCGGCGGAGGTTCAGATTGCACTTTTAACGAGACGGATTGAAGAATTGACTGACCACCTCAAGAAAAACAAGAAAGACAAGCATTCAAGACGGGGTCTTCTCAAGATGGTGGCCACCAGACAGACACATATGGGGTATCTCCATAAGAAAAACGTGAGACGCTACAACTCCCTCGCAAAAAAACTCAATATTAAAAAATAATCGCCCCCGCCCTTAAGGCGGGTTCGGTTTTTACTTAAATTTTATTACGTTATGACAGTTATCAAACATCCGGGACAAAGAGTGGGAGTTTTTATTGATTCACAGAATCTTTATCACAGTGCCAAGAACCTTTATAAGAGGAGAGTCAACTTCGGACAAGTTGTCAAAGAGGGTCTCGCGGGTAGGGCGCTTATACGCGCTATTGCTTACGTTGTGAAAACCGAAAGCGGAGAAGAGCAAGCGTTTATTGACGCTCTGGAAAAGTCCGGCATAGAAACAAAAACAAAAGATCTTCAGATATTTTGGGGAGGAGCAAAAAAGGGCGACTGGGATGTCGGTATCGCGGTGGACGCCATTAATCTTTCTCCCAAACTCGACGCGGTGATTCTCGTTTCCGGAGACGGTGACTTTGTTCCGCTTGTCGAATATCTAAAATACAATAAGGGATGCCAGGTGGAGGTTATCGCGTTCGGGAAATCGTCTTCGGCACGACTCATTGAAGCGGCAGACGATTTTATTGACCTGGACGTCAATTCAAAAAAATATCTCATGCCGGGTTCCGACTACAGATAGTGGAGAGTGTGTGGGTGTGTGAGAAAGTCTTGAACAAAAAATAGGTTTTGTTAGACTGGCATCATTACTAGGTTAATCGGTGGTCTTTGGATAGATAGATTTGAAAGACACTTTCAAGTCTGGAATCCAAGGATCACTCCACAATGTATGCAGAAAAAAGAATATTCGTTTGAGTTCGCAGGCAGGCCTCTCGTTGCCGAGTTTAGCGACCTTGCTGACCAGACAAACGGTTCAGTAATGGTTCGTTATGGAGACACTGTTGTTTTGGGTACTGTGGTTATGTCAAAGAACCCAAAACCGGATATCGGCTATTTCCCTTTGACCGTCGATTACGAGGAAAGATTTTACGCGGCAGGACTTATTCTCGGAAGTCGCTTCGTACGGCGTGAGGGAAGACCGTCGGAAGAAGCAATTTTGAGCGGACGAATTACCGACAGAACCATTCGGCCTCTTTTCGACAGAAATTTAAGAAACGAGGTTCAGGTTGTCATTACCGTTTTATCGCTTGGTGATTATGACCCCGACGTTCTTGGCGTTATTGCCGCCTCACTTGCCTTAGGCACTTCGGATGTTCCGTGGGACGGACCGGTAAGCGCCGTGAGAATCGGAAAACTTAAAGGAAAAAACGAATTTGAAACCAATCCGACGTTCGCCCTCCGACAAAACGATGACTTTGAAACCGACATTCTCGCCTGCGGGAAAGACGGGGTCATCAACATGATTGAGATTGGTGCGAAAGAAACGGGAGAGGAAACAGTGCTCCAGGGACTTGAACGTGCAAAAGAAGAAATTGAAAAAATTCAAATTTTTCAAAAGAAAATAATTTCGGAAATAGGAAAAGAAAAACAGGAGATAAAAATTGAAACACTTTCTTCCGAAGCCCGCGATTTATTTAAGGAAAAGTTTGCTTCACGCCTGCATGAGTATGTGTTCACCGGAGTGCCGGGAAAGGCAAGAATCGAGGAATCAAAAAATGAATGGCTTGCGGCCGTTTCTGAAACTCTTCCCGAAGAAAGGACCCTTCTTGCGGGAGAATATTATGAAGAAAAACTTGATGAGCTTGTACATGAAGAAGCGATCAAAAAAGGAAATAGGCCCGATGGACGGAAACTCGACGAACTGCGTCCTCTTTATGTCAAAGCGGGAGGTGTGTCGCCCGTGCTTCATGGTTCCGGAATTTTTTACAGAGGCGGAACCCATATACTTTCCGTAGCCACTCTTGGCGGACCGGGCGATTCGCAACTTATCGATGCCATGGAAGAACAACAGACGCAAAAGCGTTTCATGCACCATTATAATTTTCCGCCATTCTCAACAGGTGAAACAGGAAGAATAGGATCGACAAACCGCCGCATGATAGGACACGGCGCCCTTGCCGAAAAAGCGCTTGCTGCAGTCATTCCTCCCAAAGAAATATTTCCATATACCGTTCGTGTCGTATCCGAAGCAATGGCTTCAAACGGTTCAACCTCTATGGGTTCGGTGTGCGGAGGCACGCTTGCCCTTATGGATGCGGGGGTTCCGATTCTCGCTCCCGTCGCAGGTATCGCTATGGGTCTTATGATGGAATCTCACGACACATATAAAGTTTTGACCGACATCCAGGGACCGGAAGACCACCATGGCGATATGGATTTCAAAATTGCCGGGACCCGAAACGGCGTAACTGCGGTTCAGCTTGATGTCAAAATCAACGGGATACCGACGGCAATTCTTAAAGAAGCCCTTGAGGGCGCAAGAAAGGCCAGACTTGCCATTCTTGATGTCATTGAAAAAGAAATTCCTGCTCCACGAACAGAATTGCCCGCAAACGCGCCGAGAATTACGACAATAAAAATTAAAAAGGAACAAATCGGATTGGTTATCGGCTCGGGAGGAAAAACAATAAACGAAATCAGAGAGAAAACAAAAACGGAAATCGACATTGAAGAAGACGGAACGGTCTTTATTACCGGAAAGGGAGATGGACCGGGAGAAGCGGCACGAATTATAGGTGAAATGACCCGTGAATATAAAGCGGGAGAAACATTTGAAGGAGAGGTCGTTAAAATTACCGACTTCGGGGCCTTCGTTAAAATAGGAGCGAATGCCGAAGGACTTGTCCATGTTTCGGAAATTGCGCCCTTCAGAATCGAAAGAGTGGACAGTGTGCTGAAGGCTGGAGACAAAGTTCCTGTTATTATAAAGGGGATAGACGAAAAAGAAAGAATAAAACTTTCTATTAAAGACAGGGACCCGAACTTCATTAAAAAACCCGAACTTAATCACAATGCCCCCAACAAACCTCCCTACACAGGACACCAACACGGACAATAATTCCTTGTCCTTAAATCAAAACGAAAAAAGTACCGTCCCGGTAATAGACGAGAGCTCACCGCTTACGCAAGAAGTGGCGGGAGAGTTGGCACGGATGGAAGAAAAAGCGGGAGTTCTTGAAAATCTTGGAAACAAAATGTCGAAGAATCAGTTCGATGCTTTTGCCAAACAGAGAGAAATCAAACAGTCTACGCAAGCGCCCGTACAAGACAATCGTCCATCGCGTGTACAAGAGCTTATACGTAGTAAATATTCCGATTACCCGATCAAGCCGTTGCGTACATATCGCGGCGATGTCGAGGAAGCGATTCAAAATAAAAACGCGTCCGTTACAAGCATCGCTATCGCGGAAAAAAAACGAAAGGAAACAAGAGGGGAAAAAACATCTACCCAAAAAAGAGCGGGACCGCAGAACATGCTTATCGTTATTCTCATTCTTGTCCTTGTGATTGCGGGCGCAGGTTCATTGTTTATTTTTCTGTATGCAAAATACGAACAGAGCAAAGCGGTAATCACCCTCTATAAGCAAACTATTGTTCCTTCCGATACCGGAACCCAAATAACATTTATACCCGAATCAATTATTCAAAACCGTCTTTCAATACGGGAGAACATTCTTTCCAAGGAAGCGAAAATCGGGTCGGTTGTTTACTTTGACCTCATAAAGAACATGGGCGGAGAAAAATTGGCGCCGACTTCCGTGCCCGTCAGTGAGTTGGTCTCCGTTATCGCGCCGTCCATTCCTCCATATCTTGAACGTTCGTTCGAAAAAGATTACATGCTCGGACTTTATGTCCTCTCGGGAAATGAGCCGTTTCTCATAATTAAAACAAATTCGTATGAAACCGCGTTTTCAGGAATGCTTGCATGGGAGGAAACACTTCTTTCCGACGCTACTTCCGTTTTTTTTGCAAGCGACCAGATGTTCGCCACAACGACAGGATCGACAATTTTTGAAGACAAAATTGTAAAAAATAAGGATACGCGCATCGCCAAGAATATAAACGGGGAAACAGTTCTTCTGTATTCCTTTCTTGATAAAAAAACGCTGATTATCACCACAAAAGAAAGTGTATTTTCCGAAATTCTCGGGAGATATCTCAATTCAAAACTTGTTCGGTAACGTTTTCTTTTCTTACCGCATTACTTTTGTTATCATAGGGCCATGGAACAAAAAAATATCGAGCTTTTCAAAAAGAAAATTGAGGATGAAATGGCTCTCCTTGAAAAAGAGCTTTCTTCGGTGGGACGTAAAAATCCCGCAAACCCCAATGACTGGGAGGCGGTGACGGAAGCTTCGGGAATGTCTGCTGTCGCGGACGCCAATGAATCGGCGGACACAATTGAAGAATATGAAGAAAATACCGCTATTTTGAAACAGCTGGAAATCAGATACAACGAATTAAAAGGTGCTCTTAAACGCATCAAAGACGGGGCATACGGAATGTGCGAGAAGGGTGGTGAACCGATTGAGCAGGAGCGCTTAGAAGCAAATCCCGCCGCGCGCACATGCAAGGCGCACATGGAGTAAGCTTATATGTTTGGAAAAGTATATAGCGCCCAGCTTTCCTTTCTTTCCGCTCATATTGTGCACATTGAAGTAGACCTCTCCCGAGGTCTATATTCTTTTTCAATCGTGGGACTTCCCGATAAGGCGGTTGAGGAGGCGCGCGACAGAATATCGGCGGCAATAAAAAATTCCGGATTTAAATCACCTAAAAACAAAAATCAGAAAGTGGTTATATCTCTTGCACCCGCCGAACTCAAAAAAGAAGGTTCGTTGTTTGACTTGCCGATGGCTCTTGCTTATCTTCTTGCATCGGAAGATGTTTCTTTCTCTCCCGAAAAACGTTTGTTTCTGGGTGAATTGTCGCTTGACGGGACGTTACGGAAAATTCAAGGTGCATTACCTCTTGTTGAAAAAGCAAAACGTGAAGGGTTTACCGAAGTTTTTCTTCCAAAAGATAACGCGAGAGAAGCGGCTTTTGTTCGAAACATAAAAATTTTCGGAGTACGAAATTTGAAAGAGGTTGCCGAACATCTCGAAGAAAAAAAAGAAAAACAAAAAAAATTTCTTATCGAGCCGCAAAAAGAAACCGCGATTGTCTTTGAAAATGCACCGCAGAAAATAACTTTCGGGGATATAAAAGGGCAAGAAGGGGCAAAACGGGGGCTAGAGATTGCAGCCGCGGGAGGGCACAATATTGCGATGTACGGGCCGCCCGGAACAGGAAAGACCATGCTTGCAAAAGCATTTTGCGGTATCTTACCACCTCTTTCCCGTGAAGATATTTTTGAGGTAACAAGCATTCATTCGGCTACCGGAATCCTAAAGGACGACCTTCTCATACATCCTCCTTTCCGTGCACCACACCACACTTCTTCGTACGTATCCCTCATTGGCGGCGGGACAATTCCGAAACCGGGTGAAGTGACGTTGGCACATAATGGTGTACTGTTTCTCGACGAATTTCCCGAGTTTGAAAGCAGGGTTATTGATTCTCTGCGAGAACCGCTCGAGGAAAGGGTCGCCCGGGTGTCACGGGCACGGGGCTCGGTTCAGTTTCCTGCAAAATTTATCCTTATTGCCGCCATGAATCCTTGTCCATGCGGATATTTCGGAGTAAAAGGAAAATCGTGCGTGTGCAGACCGGCAGATATATTGCGATATAAAAGAAAAATCTCCGGACCGATTATAGACAGAATCGATTTGTGGGTTGAGGTCGCAAACATCGGACATGAGAAACTTATGGAAAAAGGGGAGGGGGTTGATTATGGAGAAACAGCGCGCAAACGGGTATTACATGCGCGAGAAATCCAAGAGAAAAGATTCAAGAGCCTAAATTTACAATTGAAAACCAACAGCGAGCTTGGGCCACGAAGTATCGTTAATCATATTTCTTTGGACACATCGGTAAAAAAGGTGCTCGATGATGCCGCCCGTCGGTTTGATTTATCTCCGCGAATGTATCATAGAATCATAAAGGTTGCCCGTACCATCGCCGATCTCGAGCCTTCGGAAAACATAAAAGAGGAACACCTGTTTGAGGCTCTGCAGTACAGACCGAAACAAGAAGAACGAGGGTAATTTTGAGTTTATATTTGATTGGGGCTATTATTTGTAGAGCGCTACTTTAACCCGAATATTAATGATTAAAAAATATAGGTACCTTATAGTCTTTTCTCTTATGCTTCTTGTCGCTGTAAGTATTTTCTTACTGTGGGACAGGCTGAATCAAAAATTAAATCCTGAAAAAGAAATCTCGGAAGGAGAAGTGAAGGAAACCGTAGCCGACTCAAATATACCGATTTCCCAAAGAGTAACATTTGAAAAAATTTCGGAACCATCACGGGCATTTCCCGAAGAAAGCGGCCTTAATGTTCCGGTATTGCCAATTCCTCAGCCAAAAATGGATAAGGTTACGGAAAGCGAGGGGTTTCTCCCGAAATATGTCACCTTTTTTGAAAATATAAAAAAGGCGGCAGAGGCCGTCCAAGAAGTCGTGGAGAGAAAAGTAAGCACACCAACATCTTCAAGCCCGGGAGCTTTGTCTTCGACATTTTCCGCGACCTCAACGCAGGAAATCAAATTAACGCTCACGGACGAAGAGTTCAACTATCTGTATCCTTCTTATTTTTTACAAGATCTTCAGGATAGCCAAAATCTTCTGAAAGAGTACGACCCGAGCTATGAACCGCTTCCGGAAATAAAAAACGATTCACACGTCCGTTTTGTTCAGGAGAAGATCGTTGTCGCACTGCTCTCCGCAAACATGCTGAACACCGATGAGGCACAGCGGTATATCACGACCATTCGTTTTACACTTCCCCAAATTCAATTTTTTGAGCTTGAATTACGAAAGCAAGCTCTCGAAAATCGCTCCTTCGTGCAAAAAATGACTGATTTTCTCATCGCAAATTTTTCAAAAACAAAACAAGCACCTCAAGGAATCTACCTGGCGGGACTTGCTGACCAACTGAAGAATCTTTTGCTTCCCACGGCACAAGCGGGAGGAGGGGGACCGTGCGGGGAATGCCACATATTACCCGTGTGTGTTCAAGAGGGCGTGGCAACCCCTATAGCAGGTACGGAAACCTGGACGGCTTTTTGCCAGTGCACAGGATGTTTGTATGGGAACGGGTGTCTTGATAGATGTTTCCCCTCAGCTGCTATTTGGGATCCGACGACCGGAATTTGCGGGTGCGGAATATAGAAAAAACAAGCACTGATAATGAAATGATAACGGGCCAGTCTCCAAAACGGGTATAGGGGGTTTTGGTCTCTGAAGGACTTACTTGAACAAAAAGAATCTGGTCTTCAAAAGATGACGATTCTTTTATCACATCCCCCCTTGAGTCAATAAAAAACGATTGGCCGCCGTTTGACGCCTGAAGAAACGGGCGGGCGGTTGAAACCGCCTGGAAACGGGCCATTGTTTTTATTTGACGAAGAAAAAAAGGTTCGTTGCGAAATACTATCTGGCTTGCCGAGTTAACAAGGATTTCCGCTCCTTTATTGGCAAGGGAACGATACAGTGAAGGGGACACTATCCCCGAGCACATGAGCGCACCGATTTTTGTATCCCCAAACGGCACCGGCATTTCAAGAACGTCTCCCGGAATTCGTGTTCTTGAAGAACTGAAGCGTTCAAGCAATGTCTTGTCCTGAAAATACAAAAAGGCTTTAAGAATCACAGGGAGATATTCTCCCCCGGGAATGAGAAATGTTTTGTCTTGTACAGAGAGAATTTCATTATTTTGGGTTCGATATATCATTCGCTCCTTCGTGCCGGATTCATATGAAACGACACTGCTCGTGATAATAAGGCCGTCAGTATCTTTTTTAGAGAAAATGTTTTCAAGCAAAGTCTTGTTGGAGTCATCGGAAAACAGAGTACCCCCTTCCGGAAAAATTACTACGTCAGGCTGTTGGAACCCTTTTTCTTTGGTAATCGCCTTTTCCCATAGTGAACTGAAGTCGTCCTGACTCAAGGACCCTAGTAGTTTTTCTGTGTGAACAAGGGCTATATTAAGAGGTTTTTCTTGGGGTCCTTCCTGGAAAAACAAATTGGGGGCATAAAATAAAAAGAGAAGAAAGAGCGTGACGGGAAAAATAAGGCGAAACTCTTTTTTAAAAATGCGGAAAAGAAAGAAGTTTATGCATACAACAAGAAAACTTAACCCGTATAAACCTACAAGGCGAGACCAAAAAACAATCGGGGTATCAATGAAAACATACCCAAGGTCCCCAAATGTCCAGTGAGGTCCGAGTGTTGCGCCTGGTCCCCATGCAAATACGCCGAAAAGCACGGCTCGGAAATATTCGGAGAGTATCCATAGAGACGGAAGGGTGATGAATGGAAATATTTTTAAAAACTTCAAAGAAAGCAGACCGAATAATCCGAAGGGGAGACTGACAAAAAGAGAGGTCCCGAGCCAGGCTATCGCAAATAAAGGCGCGGCTGACAGGGTGTTATGCACACCCGCCCAGCCTCCCGGGAAAGAATACAAGATAAAACGAAACGTAAGGGAGAAGAAAACAAAACCCAAAAGCCAACCCCCAAGAAACACCTCCCTTCGTGTGTTTTTGTTTTGATTTCCCGTTATTTCAAGAAAAACAAAAAAGGGAATCTGGGCAAGGAGCACTACCCACCAGAAATAAGGTCTTTCAAGTGAAAGAGAGAGAAGAAGCCCGGAGAGAAGAGGTAAAAACCATTTCATTTATAAAATTGTACATTAATTTAGGAAGTTACATACAAAAACCGCCTCAGGGCGGTTTTTGTATTCGGAATACTATCTAGATTGTAAAGTTATTGCTTGGCGCAGCGAATGAGGTGAGGAAGTTCTTATATTATCTCCTACGAGCCGGTGACTGCAACAAAAGAACACCTTTTATTAAAACGGATTTCGGGCGCCACGAACTTCAAAATGAAGGTGACTTCCTGTTGAACGGCCGGTTGAACCAACATACCCGATAACTTCTCCCTGGGAAACGACTTGTCCTACCCTGGCAAGGACTCTGCTCATGTGGGCATACAAGGTCTGAGTACCGTTGTCATGCGCAATAACAACGTAATCTCCATACCCTCCGTTCCATCCGGAATCCCTGCTGATAATCACTACACCCGACGCGGAAGCAAAAACGGGAGTGCCCGACGGTGCCGCAATATCAATTCCGTTGTACCCGTGGAGTCCTTGACTACGAACACCTTGAACCGGGCGCATATAGTACCCTTCATAATGAGGGTATGTTGTCCCTTTAACGCTTGAGCTTGTTATTGTAGCTGTCTGAGGTGCCTCTCCGTCAGGAATAATGACAACACTTCCCACTGCGAGGGAGGCGTTTGCGGAAATATTGTTATATTGGACTATTTCATCAAGGTCTCCTTTGTAGGTTTTGGCAATTTTGGCAAGAGTGTCGCCACTTTTTACCGTGTGTCGAATACCGGAAACCGGCAGAATCACCAGGGTTTGGCCTGGTTTGATGGTTGAACCACGTAGATTGTTGCCCCAGACGATAGTGTTGACCGATACGTTAAACATTTTTGCGATTTGCGACAGGGAGTCTCCTTCGTGAACAACATAGAGGCTGATTTGGTCACTTGAGGGGCGAACTTTCCCATATTCATCTCCACTTGGTCCAGTCTCAGGCAATAAAGCTGAGTCGTCAACAATAACAAGGTCGCCACCACCGCTTGCCGGGTTGAATGTGGGGTTGAGAACCCCTTGGAGTAAGGCTATATTTTGGGAATTAGCCTCGCGCTCATTAACAAAAGTAACGCGATTTATAAAATCAGAAAAAAGGGAAAGGAAGCCGGCGTGAAGACCGTTCGGAAAAAACATTATCGCAAGTAAAACAAAGACAACAGGATTCTTGAAAAGCCCGAAAAAAAGTGATTTTGTCGCCTGGTTTCTAGCTAAAGATTGGTTGCTAGGAAAGCCAGGGTCCTGGAAAGTGGGTAAAATAAGCCCTATTTTAATGATAACTCATCCTTCTCAGAAATAAATGGCTCAACTGAGCCATTTTTGGAAAAATCAGTATATTGCTGTATATTTGTGGATTATAGTCTCTGAGAACCAAAAGTCAACAAAGGAAACCCGCCGGTGTTGATAACAAAATTATGGTTTTAGGAAGTGTTTTTGAGAGATTTACAGAAAAATGGAAGAGAAAAATTTTGCTCATCTTAACAACAAACAGAAAAAAGCCGTCCTAACTACACAAGGACCTCTGCTTGTTCTTGCGGGGGCAGGAGCGGGAAAGACAAAAACAATCACTTCCCGAATTTTCCACTTGATCAAACAAGGCACTTCTCCGGAAGAGATTCTAGCCATCACATTCACAAACAAAGCGGCAAGAGAAATGAAGGAACGGGTTAATTCCTTGCTCGAGCATGACCCGGGCACCGCACTGTCTCCCGAAGAGAGACCTTTCATAAGTACATTTCACGCGCTTGCGGCATATATTTTGAGAATTCATGCGAAGGAGGCGGCATTGCCGAAACATTTCAAGATTTTTGACGGAAACGACTCACGAAGGGCGGTAAAAGAAGCCATTGAGCGTTCGGGACTCAATCCGAAAGAAGTGGACCCGGGAAAAATACAAAATATTATCTCCCGAGAAAAAGGTGAAGCGTATACCGTCGAGGATTACAAAACAAATGTCGGCAGAGAAACAGGTTTAGTGGAAAATATATGGACCCACTACGAGCGGATTTTAAGAGAAGAGAGGGCCCTTGATTTCGACGACCTTTTGCTCAAGGCGTTTTTGCTCCTGAAGGGAAACGAGATTGTTAGAGAAACATACCAAAATCGATGGAAATATATTCATGTCGACGAATACCAAGACACAAACAAAATTCAGTATCTTTTAGTACGACTTCTTTCGGAGAAACATCAAAATCTTTGCGTCGTCGGCGACATTGACCAAAACATCTACAGCTGGAGGGGCGCGAAACTGCGTAATATCCTTGATTTCGAGAAAGATTATCCAAAGGCAATTGTCATTCTCTTGGAGGAAAACTACCGCTCTACCCAGACAATACTCAACGTCGCAAACACAATCATTGAAAAGAACAAATACAGAAAGAGCAAGCGACTATTTACTCAAAATTCTATTGGAGAAAAAATAGGTTTATTTGAGGGAGGAAACGAGACGGAGGAAGCGGAATTTGTGGCGGCACAAACAGCACACATTATTTCAAGCGGAGTCCGCCCGGAACACATTGCCGTTTTATACAGGGCGAATTTCCAGTCTCGGGTTCTTGAGGAAGCGTTTTTGGCGCGCACTATTCCGTACCAACTTATCGGAACGAAGTTTTTTGAACGCAAAGAAGTCAAGGATACGCTTGCTTTTATTCATGCGGCCCTCAATCCGGAAAGTTTTGGCGACATAAAACGTATTATTAATCTTCCTCCCCGGGGTATCGGAAAAGTGACACTTTTGAAAATATTTGAAGGAAAAGAAGAGTCTCTGCCTCAAAAAACAAAAGAAAAAATTAAGGAATTTAAAAAACTGATTGAACGCATTAAAAATTATCTTCCGGAACACACTCCCTCGGAAAGCATAAAATACATCATGGAAGAAACGGGCATGAATGCGCTATATGAAAAAGAACTCGATACACTTGAAAATTTGAGGGAATTGGTGACTCTTGCGTCCCGATATGACGAGCATGGACCAAATGAAGGGTTGGAACGATTTCTTTCGGACGCCGCCCTTGTCGCAGACCAGGATGAACTGGAAGACGGGAAAGAGGGAGTGAAACTTATGACTGTCCACGCTTCAAAGGGCCTTGAGTTCGAACATGTCTTCATTGTAGGACTGGAAGACAACCTTTTTCCCCATCGGAGAATTGACGAATCGAAAGTGAGCGAGGAAGACAAGGAAGAAGAGCGACGGCTTTTTTATGTTGCGCTTACCCGGGCAAAAAAGAAATTGACTCTCTCGTACGCCCAGACACGAACGCTCTATGGCACAAAAACGGTAAGTATGCCATCAGAGTTTATTTTTGATATTCCACCCGAGTACCTGGAGAAAAAAGACTGGACGATTGACGAAAAAAGAAAAAGAGGAATTGCGGCGATTTTTAGCATAGAATTCTAGATATGAATTCCGGACAACCTTTGGGTCAGCATTTTCTCCGCTCCGCCAAAGCATTGGCGGATATTGTTTCAGCCGCATCCCTTACTCCATCGGATACCGTCCTTGAGATCGGACCGGGGGAGGGGGTACTCACAAAAGAGTTACTCGCCCATGCGGGGAAGGTAATCGCCATAGAAAAAGACCCTGTGCTCGTCGAGTTTCTCAAAAGTCGGTTTGGAAATGAAATCGGAACCGATAAACTTCTGGTGATTGAAAAAGATATAAGAGATTTCTTTCCTGAAAAGTACGGTCTCAAAAAAGGAAAGTACAAACTTGTCGCAAATATTCCTTACTATATTACGGGAGAAATCCTAAGAAAATTTGTTGGGGGGGAAACCCCGCCATCGCACGCGGTTCTTTTGGTTCAAAAGGAGGTCGCCGAACGTATCGTCGAAAAAGACGGTAAAGGGAGCCTTCTTTCTATATCGGTAAGAGCGTTTGGGGAACCGAAAAAAATGGCAGTGGTGAAAAACACCGCTTTCAGCCCCCAACCAAAGGTCGATTCGGCAATTCTTTCAATAGAAAACATTTCGGATAAATTTTTTGACGATATCTCGCAAGAAACGTTTTTTGAAACGGTAAAGATAGGATTTTCACAAAAAAGAAAACAATTGAAAAATAATTTGAATAAAAAATTCGGGGAAAGCGCCGTTTCGGGTACGTTTAACACATGTTCAATCCCCGAAAAAGTTCGGGCTGAGAAACTAAGTTTGTCGCAGTGGAAGTGTCTCGCGCGTGAATTAAATAAAGCCTCTTCACACAATTAAGGTGTTACAATACTCGTATGGGTTGGTTAAAGAGCAGGTGGTTTAAAATCGGTATCGCCGTAATTTTTGCGGGGGGTCTTTTGTGGTGGGCTATAACAACCGTAAGCAAAGACACATACCGTTCGGAAAATCTTTCAATAGACAGCTCCGTCAGAACTCTTCTTTCAGCACAGGCGCAGCAGGACGGAGACAACGATGGACTGAAAGACTGGGAGGAAGCGTTGTGGGGCACATCTCCTTCAAATGCTGATACGGACGGGGACGGTACGATAGATGGGAAGGAGGTGATGCTTGGAAGGAACCCCGCGGTTGCGGGCCCGAATGACACACTGACCCAATCACAACTCGACGAAAAAACAAATTCCGGTCAAGAGGACTTAACTCTCACGGATAAATTTGCGAGAGAGTTTCTTTCCTCATACCTCACTCAAAAACAAGGGGGCGGGACAGTGGGGGCAGCATTTGAACAAGACCTTTTAAGCAAAGCGCTGGACCAGAATGCCATATCAAGGGGGAAAGTGTATACAAAAAATGACGTCACAGTAACTACCCAAAACGATTCCCAGTCAATTAAGGATTACGCCAATGCTGCGGGAAAAACTTTCAGAGTAAACACTCTTCCCCAAAGCGCGTATGACCCGCTTCTTATTTTGCAAAAGGCTTTTGAAAAAGAAGACGAGAGTGAAATCAAGAAATTGAAAGACATATATGAAACAAGCAGCAGAATAGTAGCCGACTTGCTTTCTGTTAAAGTCCCTTCAGACCTGGCAGAAAGGCATGTTCGACTTCTCAATGCAATGAGTGTTGTTTCCGAAAACTTCAAGGGGATGGGTGACGGATTAAATGACCCGTTAAAGGCAATGCTTCATGTCCAGATGTATTACAATTCGTCCGTAGTGGAAATGCGGAACTCCGTAAAGGGAATCGGTGATTATCTCCGTGAACAGGGCGTTGTTTTTCAACAGGAAGAGGATGGTACTCTAATTATGAATACGATATAATTTCAGGTAAGGATTTTCTATAACGAACGCAGTTCGGCATAATGCACCCGTATAATAAAAAAAGTTTCTTGGGACAAAAGGTTGTGGCAGCACTACTTGTATTTGTTTTTTTCTTTTCCAACCTTGCTTTTATGCCACAAAAAGTTCAGGCCGCTGTACCTACATTTGACGTAGGACTTAACCCTGCATTTGCAGCATATACTGCAGCATTTACAACATATGCCGGAATAGAAACTGCAAACACAACATCTCTCACAGTAAAAGAAACCATCCTTGACGCCATTGCTTGGGCTGCCGCAAAAGTTATTATCCAGAACATGCTTCAAAGTATTGTTACCTGGGCCCAAAACGGCTTTAATGGTGGACCGTCTTTTATCCAAGACCCTGAAGGGTTTCTACGGGACGTTGGGGACCAGACAGCAGGACTTGTGATTAGCGACATCGCGCCTTTTCTCTGTGAACCTTTCCGTATCTCTCTTCAAACAAACCTTTCTTTGAGTTATTCTCTGCCTGTTTTTGATAAAATTGAATGTACACTTTCCGATGTCATCGACAACATTGACGGTTTCTTGAATGGAGATTTCACACAAGGAGGCTGGGATGGGTGGTTTTCAATGACACAAAACAAAAGAAACAACCCTTACGGAGCGTTTCTCTTGGCACAGTCGGAACTGAATGTGCAGGTGGCAAAAAAACAGGGAACAGAACTTAAGTTTCTTGATTGGGGACAAGGCTTCTTTTCGTTCCGTGATGCTGACGGACTTGTTCAGACCCCGGGAAAAATTATTGAGAACCAGCTAAATCATTCCCTAGGCTCTGGAACACGCTCACTTGAAATTGCTGACGAAATTGATGAGGTAATCGGCGCTGTTGTCGCGGGCCTCGTCACACAGATGTTTAGCGGTGGTAGTGGTTTTCTTGGACTTTAAATTTTGATAATAATGTTTAAAAGAGAGAATAAAAAAATCTTCCTGAAACTCCTGTCATCCTTCTTACTGTTGCTTCTTGTCCTTGTTCCTTTCTTTGTAAATGCACAACAAGCCTCGACTCAGGAAAGCGGGGAAAAGTGTGGCTGGACTAACATGGCCGGATGTATAGAGATGGCGTGGGGCAAACTTGTAGGCTCCATAGCGGATCTTATTCTCAGTCTTGCGGCATTTGTTACGTTTGCGGCAGGAACATTATTGGACTTCGTCATTAAATACACAATTGTTGATATGTCTGCGAATGTAGGTGTAATTACCGGGATCAGCACTGCTTGGGCGGCGTTACGAGACCTTGCGAACATTTTCTTCATATTCATTCTCCTTTACGCGGCTATTGCTACCGTCCTTCAGATGGGAGGAGTAAATACAAAAAAAATAATCACCCGGGTGATTATTATTGCCCTTCTCATAAACTTCAGTCTTTTCTTCACGCGGGTGATGATTGATGTGTCCAACGCCCTTTCGGTTGGCTTTTATAATGCCATTTTAAGTGGTGTTTCCGGAAGTGACGGCATTTCATATGCATATATGCAGAAACTTCTGCTCACAACCGTTTATCAACCCGGTAGTGGTGCTGGTGCTGACCTTACAAAGTTTCCGGAGGTAGGGTTTTTGGGTGCAATATTTTTCCTTGTAGCCGCCTTTGTTTTTCTTGCCGCAGCCGTAATGTTCATCACCCGTTTTGTTGTGCTTGTTTTCCTCATGATCACTTCTGCCCCTGCTTTTGCAGCTATGGCCCTCCCTAATGACAAATATTCCGGAGATTGGTGGAAAGCTTTGTGGGACCAACTAATTTTTGCCCCTGTTTTCTTTATTCTTTCATGGGCAACTCTTCAGGTGCTTGATGGTGCACTGGGCACCTTGGGCGCAGGAGCAAGCTTAAAAGACGCCATTGCAGGGAGTATGGATGCGAACGGAAACAAAACTGCGATTCCGGGTGCAGCCGCTGTGTTTGCCAACTTCGGAATCGCAATAACATTCATGATTGTTACTCTTACCATTTCTAAGAAACTTGCCGGAAGTGCCGGAAAAGGAATTCAGAGTTTTGTAGGTGGGGTTGTTGGTGGAGCAACTATTGGCGGAGCCGCGTGGCTTGGCAGGCGAACATTGGGTTGGGCTGGTGACAGATTAAGCCAAAACACTTCCTTACAAGGAGCTGCAGGTCAAAATAATCTTGCGGGGAAAGCTGCTCGATTAACTCTTCAGGGTACCAAAAACTTATCGAGGGCAAGTTTTGATGCGCGCAATATAAAAACACTCGGTATTGGTGAAACTATTTCTAGAGAAGGTAGTTTGGGTAAAGGAAAAGGCCAGGGTGGTTATGTTACAAGTAAGGACAGCCAAAGAGAAAGGGTACTTAAGGATGACCAGCTAAGGGTTGCTGGAGCGAGAACAGCAATTGTTTCGACTGGTTTGGCGCCTACAGCCACAGGTGCGGATATTCTTGCTATGCAACAACAAGTGAGCAAAATGAGTACAAACGATATTGAAAATACAAGCTTAGCAAATTTGCAAAGAAGTGAGTTTGCCACAGGATTATCACACAGTCAAATGGAAGACATTAAGAAAAGCACTAAGTTTACACAAACAGAAAGTAATTTGATTGAAAATAGACGCGATGCAGGACTTGTCAATCTTTGGAATGCATCTGGATCAGCAGGACTGTTCGCGGTTACAAAGCGTGCTAAACCAAATGAGATGGCAGAACTTCCGCAACCAATCCTTGTTGATCCTAACTTCGCACAACATTTAAGTGTCCCTGCGTTACAGCGCATAACTAATGAAGGGACTCTTGGTTTCGTCGATAAAGCATTGGTAAGAGCTAATATTATTGCTGCAGCCGCACTTCCGACTAACATAGGGAATGTCCAGCTTCAGAAAACGGCATCGTGGCTTGCGAGCCCGCAGGGCAGCATCTTCTAAAATGATGAACAATCAACTCAGAGAGAAAATAAAAAATGCACTTCAAAAATTCCCTAAGGAATTGAAATATGAAGTGACCTCCGAGGAGGCTTTTGATGCCTTCCTCGAGATAGTTAAAAAACATGGAATAGAAAAAGAGAAGACTGACAGATTTTCTGATGCTGTTTATTCGGTTGCATACGGTGTTGAGCCTTTAGAAACACTTACCGCACAAATTGAAAAGGCGTTGGACGGAAATATTCAAAAAGTACAACCAATAGCGGAGGACGTGAGAAAAATGATAATTACTGAGAATCTAAAAAATTATCTGGCGGCTCAAAAAACAGGCATGGCGTCTGGTATAGAAAAAATAGGTGGGCAGTACGTGTTCCCAGAAACAGGAAACATGATAAAAACTACCTCGGTGTCTGAGCAGACAAGCAACAGGTCTGTAATGGCAAACGGGGAAGTGATAAATAAGACGCAGGTTCTTCATGACATTGAAAATCCTCAAAAGGTTACTCCCGCATTTGAACATCTTCCTTCCGGAGTGGCTGGGGGGAACATCATCGACGACAAGCTCAACAAAATCGTTAAACTGCCACGGCAAGAAAAATATGATGAAAATGGAGGCCCTAAACCAGAAGGACAGATTCAGTCGGACCCTTATCGGGAACCGATTGAGTAGCGGGATTTTTTAACAATGCAGTTTCAAACCCCACAATTCATTGACGTTGAGGACAAGATTTTCGGTCCTCTGACGTTTAAACAGTTCGTATATCTTGCCGGAGGGGCAGGGCTTGTTGTCGTTTTGTGGACGTTGTTACCTCCCTTTTTTGCCGTTCTTTTAGGATTGCCGGTTATCGCTCTTTCACTGGCGCTTGCATTTTATACCGTAAACAACAAGCCTTTTGTAAATATCATGGAATCGTTTTTTTCGTATGTTTCCGGTAGTAAATTATATGTGTGGAAAAAAGAAGCGAAAAAGGCAATGCCTTCGGAACCAAAAGAAGGTGGAACCGACCTGGGACTTTACGTCCCCCGCCTTTCGGACAGTAAGTTAAAAGACCTTACCTGGAGTCTTGGTGTCAAAGACCAGACGCAACCGAAAGAAAAGAGTTCTGTTATTGGGCAATAGGTGAATAGACGGTATTACCATAGAAGTTTAATATCCCCGCAGATTATTGCGATTTGGGACAAACCTTCGAGCATAAAATGAGTCTGTCTGGCTTGCTCTGAGGTTTAATACCTCTTATTATTATACCAATGGCTATCCAGGCACAGGCAACTCAAGACTTTGTTCCAATTAGTGAAATCAAAGACGGCATCGTCATTCTAAAGGACGGGTCATTGCGCTCAATAGTGATGGTTTCATCTCTTAATTTCGCGCTCAAAAGCGAGGAGGAAAAAAATGCCATCATTTCACAGTTTCAGAATTTTCTCAATTCACTGGATTTTTCCATGCAAATATTCATACAGTCCCGACGACTCGATATTCGGCCATATCTCGCGCTTATCGAACAGCGCTACAAGGAACAGGTAAATGAGCTCATGCGGATTCAGATTCAAGAATATATCGAGTTTATAAAAAACTTTACCGAAACAACGAATATTATGACGAAAAATTTCTTTATCGTTGTGCCGTATACCCCGGCTTTTCTTCAAACAAACAAATCAACGAGAGATTTGCTTAATTTCGGAAAAACAAAGTCTCAAAAAGAAACCCAAAAAACCAATGAGGCCGTCTTTGAGGAAAACCGCACCCAGCTTGAACAACGCGTTGCCGTCGTTGAACAAGGCCTTGTGCGCTGCGGCATCCGAAGCGTGCTCTTAGGCACGGAAGAGGTGATTGAGTTGTATTACAAAATTTTCAATCCCGGCGAAACCGAGAAAGCAATACAAACATCGTAATATGGGGTTACTTGATTTTTTACAACCGAAAAAGAAAGAGGAGGAGGTCTCTATGATACTGCCGCAAGACGTATATGACGCGGGGGCTCTTGAATTAAAAGACATTATCGCTCCAAGCGCCTTGAAAGTCGGCACGAAAGACCTTAATCTTGGAGGAAAATCCGTCCGAAGTTTTTTTGTTATTTCTTATCCGCGATTTCTCGCGGAAAGTTGGTTTTCTCCGATCATTAACCTCGACAGGGTATTTGATGTCTCGATTTTCATTCATCCCATTGAAACCGCAACCATTCTAAGGCAGTTTCAAAAGAAAGTAGCGGAGGTTCAGAGCCAAATTCATGAACGCGAAGAAAAAGGCCTTGTCCGCGACCCGAAGCTTGATACCGCATATCGCGACTTGGAAGAATTGCGTGACCGACTGCAGCAAGCACAGGAGAAACTTTTCGATGTCGGATTATATATTTCAATATATGGAGAAAACGATGAAGACCTCAACAAAGCGGAAGGCCAGGTGAAGTCCATTCTTGAGTCAAAACTTGTATATGTAAAACCGGCGCTTTTCCAGCAAGAACAGGGGTACAAAAGCGTGTTGCCCGTAGGAACCGACCTTTTGGGAGTTCATTCGAAGTTTAATTCCGCTCCTTTATCGAGTCTTTTTCCTTTTATCTCATTTGACCTGACTTCGGACAAAGGAATTTTGTATGGGATAAACAGGCATAACTCGAGTCTTGTGTTGTTTGACCGATTCAGCCTTGAAAATTACAACTCAATCACGTTCGCGAAATCAGGCGCGGGAAAGTCATATGCCACCAAACTTGAGATTCTTCGGTCACTGATGTTCGATACTTCAATCATTGTCATCGACCCCGAGCGTGAATATGAATATCTCGCACAGGCCACCGGAGGAAGATACTTTAAAATATCTCTCACTTCGGAACACCACATTAACCCTTTTGATCTCCCCGTCCCTCAGGAAGGGGAATCGGGAGCAAATGTACTGCGCTCAAACATCATAAACCTTGTCGGACTGTTTAGAATTATGCTTGGAGGACTTACCTCAGAAGAAGACGCGGTTATTGACCGGGCAATTTCCGAAACATATGCACTTAAGGATATAAGCCCGAATTCGGATTTTTCCGCCGTGACACCGCCTCTTTTGTCAGATTTTGAGCTTGTGTTGTCGGGTATGGAAGGGGGAGAGTCCCTGGCGCAACGATTAAGTAAGTACACAAAAGGAACGTGGTCAGGTTTCATCAACCAGCCGACCAACATTGACATAAACAAGAAATTTATCGTTTTCTCGGTTCGCGACATGGAAGATGAGCTGAAACCCATTGCCATTTACATCATCACCCACTACATATGGAATGCCATCAGAAAAGAAATCAAAAAACGCCTCCTCGTTATTGATGAGGCGTGGTGGATGATGAAATCGGATGACACCGCGTCGTTTTTGCTTGGCCTTACCAAGCGCGGAAGAAAATATTATCTTGGCGTCGCGACCATTACCCAAGACGTTGACGACTTCCTTGGGTCTCAATACGGAATGCCCATCGTAACAAACTCTTCAATTCAGCTTCTTCTCAAACAAGCCCCGCCGGCCGCCGAGAAGTTGCAGAAAATTTTTAATCTTACAGACGAGGAAAAGTATCTGCTTCTTGAGTCTGACGTTGGGGAAGGGATATTCTTTGCAGGACTTAAGCACGTCGCCATAAAAATCATCGCCTCGTATACCGAAGACCAGATTATTACTTCCGACCCCTCACAAATACTTGCCATTGAAAAGTCGAAAAAGGATCTGGAGGTAAATTCTTAGATTATGTTTAATGAAACAAAACGGGTGGGGATGGCACATTTTTTAGTTGCCGGTATCGCTGACGGGTTGCAATTTGTAGTTAATTTCCTTCATTTGTTCCCCGTTATTGGAACTATTCTTGCCTCAATGGTGTCTTTTGCCATCACCTTGGGAACATTTTTGACATTTGGTATTTTTTTCGGAACGTGGTTTCCTGTCACCTTTTTTGGGGAAACAATTCCCGTCATCAACGGCCTTCCTTTCTGGACTGCCCGCGTCATGTTTGAAGCCGCAAAAGAGCGCGCACCTGCGGCAGCACCGGTGCCAAATAAAAAATAAGTGTGGAAAAGTTGACAAAACATTGTGATACAATAAATGCATATGCGTAGTATTTCTCTGATTAAAGTGTCTTTTGTGGTGTTTGTGTGTGCAATGTCTGCTTTTTCGTTTGCTCAAACTTCCGATCCGTATCAGCTGAGCCCGGAGGAATTGGCCCTTACACAAACAGGAAGCACGACGTCTTTTACTTCTACAACAAACAGTCAGTACCTGGGTGAACAGTTACAGAAACTCCAAGACGCGATTCAAAGCCAGTATGGGTCAATGATAAGTATCAGAAGCAAACCGGATGCGCCAAAACCTTTTGAGAAAATTATTGTGGAAATTGAAGGGTATAGCGTTAATCTCAACAGTTCCTATATCACTTGGTCCGTGAACGGAGTGGCACGGAAGGCGGGACCGGGAGCAAAGAGCGTTGAACTTGTTTTGGGAGGGCTAGGAAGTGTTACCGTTGTTTCCGCAACAATTGAAGCCGATGGAGGAATAAATATTGAGAAAGAAATAACATTACGGCCGGTGGACGTTGACCTTGTTTGGGAGGCGCAGTCATACACACCTCCTTTCTATAAAGGCAAGGCTTTAAACGCGCCTCAGGGAAGTGTGGTTATAACCGCCATTCCATACGTTGTTGAGGGAGGAGTAAGGATAAATTCAGCAAATCTTATTTACAAATGGAGTAAGGACAATACGGTGCAAGGAAGTTTGTCGGGGTCTGGAAGAAATACGTTTGTTTTCAATGGCTCAATCATTTCAAGGCCCGTTACAATTTCCGTTGAAGTAACTTCACCCAAAAGCAATATAAAAGCGGTTAAAAAAATAACCATTAAGCCGTCTCAGGCAAAAGTGCTTCTTTACGAGATCAACCCACTATATGGTGTAGGATACGCGAGCGCGATCGGAAAAGAGTATGAGATGAGAGGAAAGGAACTGACGCTTATCGCTACTCCGTACTTTTTCAGCAGCCAAGACAAGGCGGGTGATAATTTAAGTCATGTCTGGTCTCTTAATAACAAGAAAATTGATGGCGAGGCGAACAAAAACGTCATTACATTCCGAAGGCCTGAAACCGTCGGAGTTTCGCAAATTGCCCTTGGTGTAGAGAGTGGGAATAAAATTCTTCAGTCCGCAAGAAACACCGTTCTGCTTAAATTTAGCGAGGAAAAAAGCGAGTAAGATAAGAAAATGGAAAAAATCTTTAATTTAATAAAGAAAATATGGACAGTGGGACTTGTGTTTCCTTTGTTTGTTTTCGCACAAAGTGAGTACACTCTCTTAGAGCCCCTCACAAATCCTTCCGGCGGAACAATCAATTCGACTTCGGATCTTGGGAACTATCTTCAGTTTGCTTTTCAATTTACTATCGGCATCACAGGAGTGCTCGCGGTTATTATGATTATCCTTGGAGGAATCCGCTATCTCTCTACCGACGCAATCAGCGGCAAAGAAGAGGGCAGGAGCATGATTACAGGGGCTATAGGTGGACTTTTACTCGCAATTCTTTCTTGGCTTATCCTTAATACAATCAATCCGGACCTGTTGAAGTTTAATGTGATACCTTCGTCAAATTCTTCCGGTGGGGGAGGGGGCGGAGGGGGAGGAGGAGGTTTTTAATTTAACACAATCATGCTTAAAAAATTTCTCATACCCGTCATTATTTTTGTTATTATCGCAGGAGCACTGGGAGCATATTTTTTCTTTTTACAAAACAAAAATCCCAATAATACTTTTTTTGGAGACCTTTTTCCTTTCGGACAAGGCCCTGATTTGGGAAATGGCTCAACTGTGACAGAGAGTGGTGGGGAAAATGGTAACGGTAATGAAGAAGCGAATATTTTACCTGCCCCTCAGATACGCAAAATAACGGGGGAACAGGTGGCAGGGGTAACCCTTATTGACGCGGCTAGCACAACGGTTATCCGTTACATTGAAAGGGGTACGGGACATATATACGAAGCAGACGCCCTTACACTTGCTTTGAAAAAGATATCAAATACAACTATCCCGAAAATTTATGAAGCTTTGTGGACCGGGAAAGGAGATTCGGTCATTCTTCGATATTTGAAAGACGACAACGAAACGATTGAGACATTTTATGCAAAGCTTTCAAAAAATTCTATCTCCGGAGCGGATGGAAATTCGGTCTCGGACCTTGAGGGAAGTTTTCTTCAAACCGACATAAGAGAAATTGCAGTTTCTCCGGATAAAAACAGTATTTTTTCCTTGGTTGCTTCAGTGACGAGTGGAAGCGGAGTCATTTCACGGCCCGATGGAACACAGAAACAAACTTTTCCTCTTCCCCTTAAAGAATGGGTTGTCTCATGGCCGACACAGGACACAGTTCTTCTTACAACAAAACCGAGCGCGGAGGTTGGAGGTTATGTATACACGTTTAACACCTCGACCGGAGAGCTGGGAAAAATCACAGGGGAAGTGGGTGGCATAACGGCAAGCGCAGACCAGTCTCTGAACTATCTGCTTTACTCCGAGAGCAAACAAAAAAGCTTCTTCCTGAATTTACTCAATATTGCTGACAAAACAATTACCAGGTCTCCGTCCCAAACCCTACCCGAAAAGTGTGTGTGGAGCAAGAAAGAGAAATCTGTTATTTACTGTGCGGTCCCTAAAACAATACCAAGCAATGACTATCCGGACGCGTGGTACCAGGGGATTGTATCTTTTTCGGATAAAATATTGAAAATAGATTTTGAGAATAACACAACTTCCGTAATCGCCGACACGAAAGAGGCGGTAGGGGAAGAGGTTGACGCAGTTTCACTTTCTCTCAATGCAGAAGAAAACTATCTTGTCTTTCTGAATAAAAAAGATTCCTCTTTGTGGGGAATTCAAATTACTCCTTAGGTTTTCTTTTAAGGAGCATCTCCTGGCCGATGGTAAAAAGATTACTCGTGGCCCAGTAAAGGCTCACGGCGGAAGAAATTTGATAAGCAAAAAAGCCCATCATCACGGGTAGTATATATTTCATTTGAACACGCATACTTTTTGCGAGTTCGTTTTCCTGCACGCCGGGAGCAGGGGCAGGAAGTGATATGCGCATTTGGAAAAAAGAAGAAACGCCAACAATGACAGCGAGAATAAGACTGTTTTTTGTTACATCAAAGATACCGAGAAAAATCATATTTAAATTTTGAGGTATGCCCACAAAAGAATAGAGGATTCCTGTGTCAACGGAAGGGAGTCCGCTTTGCGCGAAAATAAAGTAGAGAGCAAAGATAATAGGAAACTGTATGAAAGCAAGAAGAATGCTCATGAAGGGGTTGACCCCGTTTTCTTTATATAAAGCAATAATTTGTTCCGCTTGGGCCTGCTGGTCTTTTATTTTTCCTTTTATTTCTGAAATTTTCGGTTCAAGAATTTTCAGTTTCTGCTGCGCATGAAGAGATTTTCGTGAAAGAGGGAAGAGAACCATTTTGATAATAATCGTAAAGAGAACAACAATAATTCCCACATCAAACCATGGAAGGAAATCAATAAGCAGGATGAGCCCGTTATACAACGGCTGGTAAAAAAAGGTGTGAAAAAAGGAAGAAATCATTTTCGCATTGTAACGTATTTCAAAGGGCCGTTCAATGTCATTTTGGCGGGATCATTATTTTTGCTTTTACAAAAAGGTCAACGATTTTCTTTTGTATTTCCATTTGCGGAATCAAGGAAACGTCGGAGAGAACAAAAACAACCACTTCTTTCTGAGACAGAGAGCCCATGACCGACCCAATTATCTCGTATACCAGGCGTCGGATGCTGTTTCTTTTTACTTTGGAACCGGCTATTTTTGAAGAAATAACGACAGCATAGCCTTTTTTGTCGCTTTTTGAACTAACGCACAAGGAAAAAGGATGGGAAGAAACTTTTTTCCCTTCTCTTAGAAGATGACGGACCTCAGAGGAGGTTAGTCTTTGTCTCTTCGGAAGCATAAAAACAGCTACAAACCCAGGCGCGCCCTCCCTTTTCGTCTTCGACGCTGCACTACCTTTTTGCCGGCGTGTTTCCTCTGTCTCGAGAGGAAACCATGCGTTGTTTTTCTTTTTCTTTTCTTAGGTTGGTATGTTCGTGACATAAGTATTGTATTCTACAATGTTTGTATTACTTATTCAAGGTGTATTTCATGTTCCTTGTACACCCCTTATACACAACTTATTAACATAAATGAGAGAAAAAAGGAAGTTCTATAATTCAAAGACGAGGATATAATTAACCCTACCTAAAAAGTACGATGATGGATACAAAAAAACTTTGGGATAGCGTACTTACTGAAATAGAGTTGAATGTCTCACGGGCAACTTTTACGACATGGTTTAAAGACACGTACGTTTCCAAGGAAGAAGACGGGGTTGTTTTTGTAAGTGTGCCAAACGCATTTGTAAAAGAGTGGCTTCTCAACAAATACCACAACATTATCTTGAAGTCGCTGCGAAGCGCTCTTGAGACGATTCGTTCCGTGGAGTATACAATCTCAAGAAGCGAGGAAAAGCCGCAGGAAGAACAAAAAATAGAGCCTCAGAGGACTTTTTCCGAACTTCCACTACATGATTTATATATAAACAAGGAGGACAACTTAAACCCACGCTATACCTTCGAATCTTTTGTTATCGGACCTTTTAACGAGCTTGCCTATGCTGCGTCCCAAGCGGTAATAAAAAAGCCCGGTATTACATATAATCCTCTTTTTATTTACGGAAACACCGGACATGGAAAAACGCACCTGATTCAAGCGATTGGCAACCATATAAAAAGCACGCAGACGGAAAAAAGAATTCATTATGTTACCTCGGAAAAATTCGCTCTTGATTATATAAATTCAGTACAAAACAATAAAACAAATAATTTCAAACAAAAATACAGAAAGTATGATGTTTTGATTATGGACGATATCCATTTCCTATCAAATAAAGAGAAAACCCAAGAGGAATTGTTTCATCTTTTTAATTATCTTTACGACAACAACAAACAAATTATCTTCTCTTCTGACAAACATCCGAATTATATTCCCAACCTTGAAGAAAGGCTTAAATCAAGGTTTGCGGCGGGAATGATTATAGATATACCGATTCCGGATCAAGAGTCACGCGCGGCGATTTTAAGGGCAAAATCACGCATGAACAACTTTATCTTAAATGAAGAAGTTATTGATTTTCTTGCCCAATCAATACCGAGTAATATCCGTGAATTGGAAGGAGTGCTCAACTCGTTGATTTTTCAAACACAATTAAAAGGAAAGGACTTACTCCTTCATGAAATAAAAAACCTTATTAAAGACAGCGCCAAACCAAAGAGAAGCCTTGCGCCAAAAGACGTGATAAAGATAATTGCCGATTTTTATAATATTGAAGAAGAGAATATATATAGAAAAACAAGAAAGAAGGAAATCATTAAACCGAGACAGGTTACCATGTATCTTCTTCGTGAGGATTTTAATATTTCTTATCCTTCAATAGGGGAGAAGTTGGGGGGGAGGGACCACGCCACAATTATTCATTCATGCGAGAAGATAAAAAATGAGTTGAAAACAAACCAACTACTTAATCAGGAGTTAAATCAGATACGAGCGATGATTTCATAGTGTTAATAGCGAGTTGATATATTGAAGAAAGGGTGTTGGTAAGTTTATGAAAATAGTGTTAAAAAGATGAAAAGGGATTGTTATATACAGGTAGTTTTCTTAAATAAACATACTATTACCGAAAATTTCTCTAAAATAACCAGGTTTTAAGACAAAAAATAAACTTACCAACATATCCACTCCCTATATAAAAATAACTTCTTTATATATGAAAATAGAATGTATTAAAGATAATATTCAAAGAGCTCTTTCTAAAGCTGAGCGAATTTCCGGTAAGAACCTTAATTTACAGATACTTAATAATATTTGTATTGAAGTAAAAAATAAGGAGGTTAAAATACGTTCAACAAACCTTGATTTAGGTATTGAAATCATCATACCTGCAAAAATACACTCGGAGGGTATTGTTGTTGTTCCAGGGAAAACACTAAGTCTTTTTCTTGAAAATATTAAAAATGATACAGTGGTTTCTTTGGAAAAAGATGAGAACGTTCTGAAGATTGTCACAAAACACAATTCCGCCACATTGAAAACATATTCTGAAAATGAATTTCCTACAATTCCATTAGTTGATGGGGTGCTCGCACAAGTTTCCGTAAAAGATTTTATTAACGGACTTCGTTCTGTTTGGTTTAGTGCGTCTTCTTTAAATATAAAACCCGAGCTCTCGAGTGTTTTTTTATGCCCGGAAAAAGGAAATTTATTTTTTGTTTCTACGGACTCGTTCCGTCTCGCTGAAAAAAAGATTAAATTAAAAACATCCGACACTATTCCTCAAATACTTATTCCTATTAAAAATATTTCGGAAATTATACGAGTTTTCGAAGAATCGGATGGAGAAATAAAAGTACGTATAGATAAAAACCAAATTTCTTTCTCAAAAGACGGAGTATATCTCACATCCCGATTGGTTGACGGAACGTTTCCGGATTATAAACAAATCATTCCTAAAGAGTCTCTCACTGAAATAATTCTTCTCAAAGAAGACCTGATAAACGCAATGAAGATATCTCAGATATTTTCCGACCACTTCAATCAAGTCAGCTTTCTTATAGACCCGAAAAAGAAAAGTTTTGAGTTGAAAACAAAAAATTCGGAAGTGGGAGAAAGTGTTCAGTCTATTGACGCGGTTGTGAGGGGTGAACCGATCTCTCTTAATTTTAATTATAAATATATCTTTGACGCGTTTCAGTCGATTGCAAGTGACAGTTTGTCATTAAAGATGAGCGGGGCCGGGAAGCCAATGGTAATACAGGGAGTATCAGACCAGACATTTACATACATTGTTATGCCTATGAATAAATAGGAATGAGACCTCTTGAAGATTTTCTTGAGAAAATAAAAAAAACGATTCTCAAAGGACAGGTTCTAAAGGGCGACATCGTTTGTATTATAAAAAAAGAAACCGGTATAGAAGTGCCGGTAAATGAGATAACGGTCTCGAATAAAAAAATTAAAATTTCCTCCCATCCTGCGATAAAAAACGAAATTTTCTTAAAAAAAAGTTCTATTCTTTCAGGCCTTAAGGAGCGAGGAATATTTATCGACGGAATTTTTTAATTTTCCGCCACATCAAAGAAAATCGAAGTCTGGTTTTTGTTGTACACGGAATCGTATATAACCACCCTCAGTTCGTTGGTTTTTTCGATGTAACTTTCAAATTCTTGGGGGATAAAGGAAAAATTAAACGGAGACTTTGACGAATTTCCGATATAGTTTCCATTGAGGTAATATTCTATTTTTTGTAACGGATATGTTCCACTGTAACTTATAGACACGAACAGACTCTCTTGCCTGTCATATTGCTTCCCGAACGCAGGACTTACAATAGAAACCTTTGGTGCGTATTCTGGTTTATGGATATCGTCAAATGTTTGGGGGACGGACATATCTGTCGTTTCCACGATATTGTGTGTAACCACCCACCGGCGCACCTGATATTCCCAGCGCTCAAACTGAGGGTCATTTAGGGGGTTTACAGGACCCACACCAAGGGGGTCTTCTTTGTTTACCCAATAAAGGATTGAGTGCACTCCACCGGTCAAGATCTCTCCAAGGGTCTCTTGGGGCGTGTAAGGAGAGGCTTTTTTACCGGAAACCGTATCGATGGGGAAGGATATTCCTCCTTGCCATTTTCCTCTTATCACGGGCTTGATGTTGTACAGGGCGCTCTCACTTAACGGCTGTGGTTTAACAAAATACTCATTGGGCAGTGTTTTTAGAACCTCTTGCATAAAGGCGTTCCAAAGAGGGGCAATAATAAACCCTGCAACTTTTTTTTCCATAGGGCGGTTGTCGTTGTTCCCGGCCCATGCTCCGACCACAACGGAAGGAGTGTACCCGATAATCCACGCGTCACGATAGTCGTTCGTTGTACCGGTTTTTACCGCGACTTCTTTCCCAGGAAAGTTAAGAAAAGACTGTTCTCCAAAAGCCGGCGCGCGCGCGTTATTATCAGACAGCACATTGGAAATTTTACGAGCCGTTTCTTGCGGTAACACCTGCGCCGAGGAATTTTTTGCAGTTTCAATAATGTTTCCGTTTTTGTCCTGTATTTCCGATATCACTTGATAGGGATGTCGTTGTCCGTCATTGGCAAATACTCCATACGCGCTCGCCATATCGAGCAAAGAAACTTCTCCGCCACCAAGGACAAGAGTCAGTCCGTATCGGTTAATGTCTGTAAGGCTTGTAATTCCCATGTTTTTTGCCAAGGTCAAGGTATCTTGCATTCCGGCGAGATACAACGTTTTCACGGCGGGGACGTTGATAGACTGTGCAAGCGCTTCCCGCATGGTAATCGGTCCCCGGAAAATGCCGTCGTAGTTTGTAGGCATGTAGCACACCTCTTCTTTTGTCTGAAGGGGAGAAAGAGGATTCCCTTGGGGGTCGCACAGGGTTGAGAATTCCGTCTGTAAGTCAAACAGAGCGGTTTCGGGGAGATATCCCTTATTGAAAGCCTCGGCGTAAGCAAAAGGTTTGAAAGCGGACCCGGGCTGTCTGTTATATGCCGTTGCAACGTTGAAATTGCCGTCTATTTCCGTATCAAAGTAATATCTTGATCCAACCATCACCAGAACACCTCCGGTCCTGGGGTCTATGGCGACAATCGCGTCATTTTCGGCGTTGAATTTTTCTTTATTTTCAAGGGCATACTCTTGGGCAAGACGCTCGGCTTTTTCCTGGAGGGAATAATCAAGTGTAGTTATAACGCGCAACCCCCCGTTTTCCAATACATCCGCTCCGTATTTTTTTTCCAGATATTCTCTGACAAACATAACAAAATGAGGTGCCTTGATTCCTTTTTCTTCTTGAGGAATAAACTCCACCTTCTCTTCCTTGGCTTTGGCAAACTCGTCCTCGTTTATAAAACCACTTTCAAGCATCCTGCTTAAAACAAGGTTCTTTCTTTTCTCAAGAGATTCTTTATGGGAGCCATAGGGAGAATAAAAAGAGGGTGCTTGGGGCAGGGCCGCAAGATACGCCGCCTCGGCAAGCGTCACCTCGCTTGCTTTTTTCCCGAAAAAAGTCTCGCTTGCCTCCTCAATTCCGTACACGCTTCCTCCGTAGGGAATTTCATTGAGATACATGGAAAGAATGGTATTTTTATCGAGCTCCTTTTCAATTCTGATGGCAAGGAGCCACTCCTTCAGTTTTCGGGAAATACTCTTTTCGTTTGTAAGTAATGAGTTTTTGACAACCTGTTGGGTGATTGTCGAGCCGCCCTGGCTGAATTCACCTGTTTGCAGGTTTACAAGGATTGCCCGAAGAAACGCGGTCGGCTTGACTCCTCCATGCTGGTAAAATTCCTTGTCTTCAATGGCAACGGTGGCATTTTTAACGTGACGGGAAATTTCATCAAACGGCACTACGGTTCTCTTAACATTCTGAAAAACATCATACAGAAGGACTTTTCCTGTTTTATCGTAAATTTTTGTCGACTCGGCGACTTTCCGTTCCTCAAACGACTCAAGGGTCGGAATTTTAAAGCTAGAAACCCAAAAAAGGGTGCTCCCGAGAGAAAACAACACAACAATCCCCGCTATAGCAAGGCTATTTCTGATCAATTTTTCCTTTTTTATGGAGTATTTTCTTTTCACCTTTCCATACTAGCATTATTTGGGTTATACCAAAAACAAGGGTGATATGGTACAGTAACCTTATGTTTAGCGGTTTTTTGTCCCCTCGAACCAGTACAGACTCCCAAAAAATAGCCGAAATACTCAATCGGGGAGTTGAGGACGTGTTTATCCGTGAAAGTCTGGAAAAAAAACTACTTTCCGGAAAGCAACTGAGAATAAAATTCGGCATTGACCCAACCGGCCCCAATATCCACATCGGACGAGCGGTCGTGTTAAGAAAGCTGAGGGCTTTTCAAGACCTTGGCCATAAGATTGTGTGCATTGTCGGTGATTTTACGGCACAAATAGGGGATCCTTCCGACAAATTGGAGAAACGTCCCATGCTTTCTTCTTCTCAGATTGGGAAAAACGCCCATACGTATCGCGCCCAGATTGGAAAAATTTTGGATATATCAAAAACCGAATTTCGATTTAACAGCGAATGGCTGGCAAAGCTTGGTTTTTCGGAAATTATGCGTCTTGCCGAAATGTTTTCCGTCGGACAGATGATTGAGAGAAGAAACTTCAAGGAACGATATGAAAAAGGGGAGGAAATTTCGTTGAGAGAGTTTCTTTACCCCCTCATTCAGGGCTTTGACTCGGTTGTCGTAAAAGCGGACGTTGAAATTGGCGGCTTTGACCAATTATTCAATCTAAAGGCCGGCCGAGTCGTCTTAAAACACCACGGACTTCCCGAACAAGACGTGCTGACAATCTCAATGCTCCCGGGCACGGACGGAAGAAAAATGTCAACAAGTTGGGGCAATGTCATAAACATAACGGATGAGCCGTCCGACATGTTCGGAAAGGTGATGTCGGTAAGCGATGAATTAATTGAACAGTACTTTTTATTATGCACTGACGTCGCTTCCGACGAGGTGAAAATGATTGGCGATTCAATAAAAAACAAAACTGCCAACCCCCGCGACCAGAAAATTCGTCTCGCCCGTGAGATAGTCACCCTTTATTACGACAAAGAAAAGGCTGCTCGGGCCGAACGCGAATTCTTAAAGGTCTTTACGGGTAAAGGAGTTCCTGATGACGTCGTTTCTGTTGAGGTCAAGAAAGGAGAACTTCTTTCGGACGTTCTTTTGCGCGCTGGTCTGGTTTCGTCAAAGACCGAATGGAGGCGTCTTGCTGAGGACGGTGCAGTATTTGACATGGACCATGGACAAAAAATCACCGATATAAACGAAAAAATTAAAAGCAACACGGTTATAAAAGTAGGAAAAAGAAGATTTGTAAAAATTATACTCACATGACGTCTAGATAAAACCCGCCTCTTCGGCGGGTTTTATCTTTCCTTTTTCTTCTAGTTGTAGTAAGAATTCACCTTTCAAAAACCTTACGGAGACGTGAAGGAAAGTAGAGAAAAATTCAGAAGAATTTTATCGTGTTTCTGAAAAGTGAATTCAAACAGTTTTTACATTGAATCCCAACTATCTTCATCGTCACTGTAACTTTCATAGCCTTCCTCTTCCTCACTCTCTTCTCCTTCCTTTTTCTTTTTAAACTCTCCCTCTCCGACTTCGTTTTCATCCTCAAACCCCTCGTTTTCTTCGAGCAAATCCTCGTCTCGCATGTTTATCAAGCTTAATTTTTTATCTTTATATAACGACCTTAATTTTCTCTCCTTATGTTGTATCAAATGCAAAAAAGAGTTGCAAACAAAAACCCGATAATCATGTTGATATCATTTGTCCAGGTCCTTCGCGCGATAGAGAGACATATGAGCGAGCCCTACCGCGATAGCGTCGTACTCGTCATCGTAAGAGATATCTTTTTTTATCGAAAGAATTTTTTCAACCATTGTTTCTACCTGTTTTTTATCGCTCCTTCCGTGTCCGGTAACCGCGGCCTTTATTTCACCGGGAGTATATTCATACACGGAAATATCCGCTCGTCCCGCTTCGTACAAAATCACACCCCTGCTTTCCGCCACCGAAAAAGCGGTTTTCTGATTCATGTTGAAGAACAATTTCTCAACCGCGATGGCATTTGGAGCATATTCCCCGATAAGTTTTTTAAGTGTTTCCCCGATAAGCGCAAGCCGTTTCGGGTGAGTTAATTTTTTCGATGAAGTAATACAGTCCGAATGCACAAGACTTTCCCGCCCGTTCTCTTTTTTAATCACGGCAACCCCGAGTCTGTCATAGCCTGGGTCAATAGATAATACCGAATAGGGCATATTACTCGGCGTTTGTAAAAACCTCCTGGACTTCGTCATTATCCTCCAGTTCACTCACAATTTCTTGAAGTTTTACGGCATCGGACTCCTCAAGGGTAACGGTTGTTTTAGGGGACCATTCCGAACCTGTTTTTTCAAATGCCCATGTGGCACTTCCCGATACCGCGAGTTCAAAACCGTGCTTGGAGAGAATGTGGCGTACTTCCGCCGCCGCTTTATTTCGGTTATCCGTGAGTCCTTCTATGATGAGGGCGCATCCTCCGGGGCCGTAAGCCTCGTACATAACGGGCTCCATGGCCGAAGAGGATGTGTCAGTCGCTTTTTTAATGGCGCGCTCCACGTTTTCACTGGGCATATTCGCCTCCCGCGCTTTTTCGATTGCGGCACGAAGCCCCGGCGCATCCTCCTTTCCGTTGCTTTTTTTTGCTTCAACGGTAATAAGGCGGATAAGTTTCGTGAAGATTTTACTTTTCTTTGAATCTGTCGCTGCTTTTTTATTTTTTATCTGTTTCCATTTACTGTGTCCTGCCATAGTATGTTTTTATCTTAACTTTATTAAGTTTACAAGAGGCGTGACGAGTCTTTTCCGGAAAACTTTTCGATGTATTCTCTACCTTTAAGGGTCAATGCCCGTCCGCGGGGGGTACGCTCAAGAAATCCTATTTGAATAAGATAGGGTTCGTTGAATTCTTCTATAGTTGACTCCTCCTCGGAAAGGGAGGTGGCGAGAGTGTTAAGGCCGACCGGCCCTCCGTTGAATTTTTTAGAAATAGCGAGAAGGATACTTCTGTCCGAGACAGACAGGCCATTATCATCTATTCCAAGCATGGAAAGAGCTCCTTTAACGGTTTCCTCATCAAGGCTTTTCCGGTGCACTTGTGCAAAGTCACGGCATCGTTTAAGAAAATAATTTGCCGTTCTCGGAGTAAAGCGGCTTCGTATCGCGATTTCCTTTACGGCGGATTCTTCAATAACAACTTCAAGGAGCCGTGAAGAGCGCCTGATAATTTCTTGTATCTCATTAACGCTATAAAATTCCAATCGAAAAACCCCTCCGGAAAATCGGCTACGAAGTGGTGAGGAGATAAGGGCCACTTGTGTTGTTGCGGCAATAATCGTGAAAGGAGAAAGGCTTAGCTGTACGGTACGCGCCGACGGACCCTTCCCTATAATGATGTCCAGCGAACCGGATTCCATTGCGGGATACAGCACTTCTTCAATGGTTTTATTAAGACGGTGGATTTCGTCGATAAAAAGAATGTCGCCGGAGGAAAGGTTGGTAAGGATAGAGGCAAGGTCGGCCACCTTTTCAATCGCCGGGCCGGAGGTCACCTTTATCTGCATTCCCGTTTCTCTTGCGATAAGGTACGCAAGCGTTGTTTTTCCAAGACCCGGAGGCCCGTAAAACAAAACATGCTCGGGCGGATGCCCTCGTTCTTTCGCGGCCTTGAGAAGTATTTCAAGGTTATTTTTTATGTTGTTTTGTCCAACGTATTCACTCCACGTTGTTGGACGCAGTGTCTGATCGAGAAAGGCAACTTCGCCCTCTCCTAAACGTTCTACGGGGCGGTTACTTGACATTATAAGTTTTTTATGCTAGTCTTATCGTTGACAGCCTGAGTGGTTATTTTAAATCCAAGACACAAATCTCTAAGCAGCGGAGCCCTTCGGGGCTTTCTAGCACTTCTTTAAGGACGCACTGGTGTTACCTTCGGGTAACGTGCTGATGCCATCCTTGAAAGGAATGCTTAACTTCTAGTACGCATATTAAAAGTGCTGCTTAGAGATTTGTGTTTTGGATTTTTTGTTTTCCTTCTGACCCCAATTCTATGCCTTGTCATCGAGAGACCGCAATATTGACCTTGTTAAAAACAGTGGCGTAGATTTTTCACTCATATTTGCAAATCAACCACACGCTGAAGTTCAAGAAGCGATGTTTTTCCTTCAAGTACTTTGATTGCTCCGTCCTGCTTCATGTTAAGAATATTTTGTGCCAATGCCGCCTTTTCAACCTCCCGCTCGCTCGGATTTTCTTTCACAACACGTTCTATGGCCTCGTCCGTTTTTATGGCTTCAAAAATTCCGATTCTGCCCTTATAACCGGTAAAATTGCATTTCTCGCATCCTTGGTGTTCCCATACGCTTTCTCTTTGAACATCTTTCAAATACGTTTTGTCGGTAATTGTCTCCACAATGCTGTCGATAAGTTCCTTTTCTTCTCCCTGAAGGGGAACAATTTTTTTGCAGTCGTTACACAGCGTACGCAACAGCCGTTGCGCCATTGAAACGTTTATTGCCGATGTCAAAATTTTCGGGTTGACACCAAGGTCAATAAGGCGGGGGAAGGACCCTGCGGCATTGTTTGTGTGCAACGTCGAAAAAACAAGGTGCCCGGTCAGGGAAGCGTTGATGGCGATTTCCGCGGTTTCCTGATCGCGAATTTCACCGACCATGATAACGTCGGGGTCCTGTCGCAGGGCGGAGCGCAGTCCTTCAAGAAAAGTGTAGCCTTTTTTGCTGTCCGTTTGCGTCTGAACAATTCCCGGCAGGTGATATTCAATCGGATTTTCTATGGTGATAATTTTTATTTCAGGCGTATGAACTTTTTTGAGGAAAGCATACAGTGTTGTCGTTTTTCCGGAGCCTGTCGGACCCGTTGTCAAAAGCATTCCATTCGGTTTGGCTATTTCATGCTCAAGAATTTTAAGAAGACGCGGGTGGATGCCGAGTTCTTCAAGCGGAACGGAAATCGCCTTCGGATTCAAAATTCTCATTACGACAGAGTCGCTGTACGCCCCGGGGAGCACCGATGTTCTTATTTCAATATCGCTGTCTTCCATTTTTATCGTGAACCGTCCGTCTTGCGCGATACCTTTGATATTCAGTTTAAGACCCGAAATCAGCTTAATGCGTGACAAAAGAAGTGCGAATGTTTCATGGTCGAAATTGATGACATCAACCAAAACGCCATCAAGCCTGTATCTGATGCGTACGTATTTTTCCTCGGGCTCAATGTGGACATCCGAAGCTTTTGTCGCAAGGGAACCTGCGAGAATTATTTCAAGCGTGCGCGATATTCGGTATCCTTTCTTTGCCGCGAGAACGTCTTCGATAAGTTTTCTGACATCTTCCAGATGTTTGACCGTTTGAACGACGTTTGTTATCTCTTCGTTTGAAATATCAAGCGCCCCTCCTCTTGTTTCAAAAGAGTAGGAAAGGTCTTTGTATTTTTCCCATACGCGCTCAAGTCCTTGCGAGGAAACCATATACAACACGGGAACAAATCCTTTTTCTTCCAGTTCTTTAATCGCATCCTGGCTCTTTTGATTATTCGGAGACTGTACGCCGATATGAATTTTTTTATCTACAATGTTAAAAATGGCGATTTTTGCCTCTCTTGCCTTATCTTCCGGAAGGACACGAAGAGCGTCGCGGTTAACCGTGCCGCTTGCGAGGTCAAGATAGGGTAGATTGTATTTTGAGGAGAGGATTAGGGTGAGGTTTTCTTCCTCGGCTTTGTGCAAATCCTCTATCTTTTGGTTTTGTTTTTCCTCGTTAAATTCAACCATATAGGGTAATAGTAACGTTTTTAAACTCCTTTCACAACGAATAAGGCACAAACGCAATTTTACGTCCAAAGAAAGCTCTTTTCTGGGCGCAGGAAAAGTAAAAAACCATTGACTTTTCATATGATAAGTGGTATAATGTACATAGGTAAGATAAATATAATGTTCTTTCAAAAAGGAGGATTCCCATGAAAGGAATTAAATATTTTGTGTCAGTGTTTGTCGCACTGCTTCTTATTTCCAACCTTACGACCCCCGTATTTGCCGGACTTTTCTATGAAACTCCGACAATTACCATCGTCAACTCGACCGGGCTCGATATTGAGGTTGAACGTGTGAGCCAACCTGTTTCGGGAGAACTATCGCGAAGCGCAGAAGCTCCGATAAGGTCGGGAAGAGTTGTCACCGGACAAAGCATGTCGTTTCAGGTGCCTTTGAGTAAACTTACGCTCAACGACTCCGGCATACGAACTGCCGCTTTTGTTGTCAAAGCATATTATCCGGGAACGGATCAATATGCAGGAATTGGCCCAAGTATTATGCTTGTGCGACAAGGTCACCGTTCCGTGCGAGTGACACAGACGTATTCGGTAAACGTCGGAATACCCAAGGGAGACATTAAGACAAAGAAAAGAACTTACGTTCGGTCTTCTTCCCCAAGGGTCTACAACAGTCCGGGCTCCGCGGGGTTTCATGAATCGTCTCGAAGATATGGAAGGACTCGTACGTTCACTATCTATGTCGGAGAGACAAGAGAAATCGAACCGATCGTTCTCCACGAAAGAGACATTAATGTTTTAGAAACTGCACAAAATTCCAACTAGGTTTTCCTCACCACAAGGCGCGTTCGTTCAATCGAATGCGCCTTTTTGTTTGTGCTACAATCACCGCATGAGAGGGTATACAAGCAAAAGTCTCAAGGAAACGGAACACCTCGCGGAAAAATTTCTCTTAACCCTTTCTCCGAAGAAAAAGGCGATTGTTGTCGGTTTGTGCGGAGATTTAGGCTCCGGGAAAACAGCTTTCGTGAAAATGGTTGCAAAAATTCTCGGTGTAAAGGGGCACGTCACCAGTCCCACATTCGTCATCCAAAAAAATTATTCCCTCAAAGAAAAAAATTTTTCAACACTTGCCCATATTGATGCGTATCGTCTGAAAGAAGGTGAAGACCTTCTGTCTCTCTCATGGAACGATACGCTTGAAGGAAACAACTTGGTTTTTATCGAGTGGCCGGAGCGAGTTCTGAGCGCCCTTCCTAAGGGGATAAAAAAGATATATTTTGAATTTATAGACGATACGACACGGAATATACGATTTTAAAATGTCTTTATCCAAGAAAAAAACACTTGTGCTTCTCGATGTCCACGCCATAGTGCACAGGGCATATCATGCTCTTCCCGATTTTTCTTCAAGTAAAGGCGAGCCGACGGGAGCTTTGTATGGCCTTACAACAATGCTTCTTTCCATAATCAAGGAATTTTCTCCCGATTATATTGTCGCCTGCTTCGATCTTCCGGAGCCAACATATCGCCACGAAGCGTATGAAGATTACAAAGCGGGACGTCCGAAAACCGATGAGGCCCTTGTGTCCCAGTTGGAGCGGGCCAAGGATGTTTTCACCGCATTCGGCATTCCCATGTATTCGCGTCCCGGCTTTGAAGCCGATGATATGCTCGGAACAATCGTTGAAGAGACGTCAAAAGAAAAAAATCTTAACGTTGTTATCGCGTCCGGCGACATGGACACGTTGCAACTTGTTTCCGGCGCCCGTGTCCGTGTGTTTACTCTCAAGAAGGGAATAAAAGACACTATTGTTTATGACGAAAAAGCGGTGGAGGAACGATTCGGCTTCGGACCGAAACTCCTGATAGATTTCAAAGGACTGCGCGGAGACCCTTCGGATAATATCATTGGTATCAAGGGCATCGGAGAAAAAACGGCAACGACTCTTATAACCAATTTTGGAACGATAGAAAATATATATAAGATTCTCAAAAAAAATCCCGAAAAACTTAAAACGGCCGGGCTCTCCGAACGCATCATTTCTCTTTTGAAAGAAAACGAAGAGGAGGCGGCATTTTCAAAGATGCTCGCAACTATCCGACGCGATGCCCCCATCGATTTTACCCTCAAAAATATCGAATGGAAGGATCACAAGGATAAAGAAAAAATACTCCGGCTATTCGACGATTTGGATTTCAAAAGCCTCAAGTCACGTCTGCCCGAAATTTTTCCAAATGAAAAACTTCCGGAAGTTCCGATTGCGCATACCGAAACCTTGTTTGAAGGTGAAACCCTCGCCGAAGCAAAGGAGGCTCTCATTGCCCTGTGGCTTCTTGATTCAGACAAAGTGGACCCTACCGTTGACGACCTGCTGAGATTCTCAAACACGAAATCCATTGAAGTTGCCAAACAATTTGTTTTTTCGGAACTTAAAAAACAAAACCTTGAAAAAGTTTTCCAGAACATTGAAAACCCTCTCATGCCTGTTGTCTCCCGAATGAACGAGAAGGGGGTTCTCATTGATACCAAGTGTCTTGAAAAACTTTCTTTTGAGTACCATGCGACACTCTCGTCTCTTGAAAAAGAAATTTGGAAATATGCGGGGGAAGAATTTAATGTTAACTCGTCCCAGCAATTGAGTCGCATTCTTTTTGAGAAACTGAACCTCAGTATTTTGCGCCACAAAAAAACATCAACAGGAGTGAAATCAACAAAAGAATCCGAACTTGAAAAAATGCGTTCCCTGCATCCGATTATCGACTGCGTATTAAAATACCGGGAGCTCCAAAAATTATTATCGACATACATAGACAATATTCCAAAGATGCTCCCAAAGGACAAACGTCTTAGGGCAACTTTCAGGCAGGCCGGAACGACGACAGGCAGAATTTCATCCCACAACCCTAACCTCCAAAATATCCCTATTAAAACAACACTGGGAAGAAACATTCGAAATGCATTCATAGCGCAAGAAGGGAACTTGCTCGCTTCCTTTGATTATTCACAAATCGAACTGCGCATCGCCGCTTTTCTTTCCGGAGACAAAAACCTTATAGATGCATTTAGGGAGGGTACCGATATTCACAGTGCGGTTGCCTCCAAAATATTCAACGTGCCGGTCAGCGCCGTTGACAAAGAAATGCGCCGTCGTGCAAAAGTTATAAATTTCGGGATTTTATATGGAATGGGTGTCAACGCTCTCAAAGTCAATCTTGGCACTGACAGAAAGGAGGCCCAACAATTTTATGATGCATACTTTGAAAATTTCAGTACTCTTGCCGAATACCTTGAGAAAATAAAAGAAAATGCGAAAAAGAACGGTTTTACGGAAACGTTTTTCGGCCGCAGAAGGCATTTCAAGTCGCTTCGTTCACCGCTGCCTTTCATACGGGCCGCCGCGGAACGCATGGCCGTCAATGCCCCGTTTCAGGGTACATCGGCGGACATTATAAAAATTGCCATGGTTCACGCTCACCACTATTTGAAAGAAAACAATTTACTCAATAGAGCGGAACTCATTCTTCAGGTTCACGACGAACTCGTGTATGAGATTGAAGAATCGGTGGTTCAAAAAATTGTTCCCGCTATCCGCTCCATAATGGAGTCAATAATTCCCAAGGAGAAAACGGAGGGCATACCGCTTGAGGTAAATGTCGAAATAGGAAAAAGCTGGGGAGAGATGGGGCCTTTTCAACAGAAATGATTTACTTTTTTTACGGAAAAAATACGAAGGCGCTGAGGACGAAACTTCATGTGTTTATTGATGTGCTTTTGGGAAAGAAGCCCGACGCATCCGTTGTTTTTATCGATAAAAACTCGTGGTCGGAAGAAAAATTTGAAAATTTAATCGAAGCCCAGGGGCTTTTTTCTGAAAAAAATATTATTGTTCTTGATTCCCTTTTTGAGGAAAAAGAAATTGAGCCCGCATTAACACGAACCCTTTCCTCTCTTAAACAATCAAAAAACATATTTGTCATTATTGAAAAAGCCCCCTCTTCCGTTCTTCGTTCCCGAATAGAGAAATCGTCGGAGAAGACGCAATTTTTCGATATTTCAGATGAAAAAGACGAGAAAAAACCGAACGTGTTTTCTCTCACCGACGCGGTTTCCCAAGGCGACAGAAGAAAGGCGTGGGTGTTGTATGAAAAATTTATCCGACAAGGGGTTTCAGCGGAAGAAATTCATGGTGCATTGTTCTGGCAAATAAAAGCCCTGTCACTTTCACTTACCTCAAAAACCGCCGTAGAGGCGGGACTTCATCCGTTTGTCTTTTCAAAATCAAAAACTGCCGCGGTAAAACAGGGCAAACAAAAGACGGAAGAAATGCTTTCTTCTCTTGTGCGAATGTATCATGAGTCTCGAAGGGGGGGAGAGGGTCTGGAAGACGCTCTTGAGCTTTTTATTCTTGAGTATTAGTCAACTCCTACATCATGCGTTCCATCTTCGCATACGCATAGTTCAAGGACTTGGCCTTTGTGCGAACATTCTTCCGTCTCGCACACTCCCGGCTTGTCGGAGACCGCTTTGCACTCCCCGCGGCAAACAAAGTGTTCCATGGGGATATTATATAACAAAAGAGAGAATGGTTGTCGTCACAGGTATTTTTCCTAACGGAAAAATTCTGCGATCCCGGCTCGTGTAAACAATGCAGGATTCGGTCACAAATTTTTTGTCCTCACGCATAAAATTCTGCTGAATTTTTGCGCGAGCCCAACTCGCGCCGTCGCGCTCCGTCTCGGACACGTAAACAAAAATAGCGCCTAAGCGCTATGTTTTGATTCGTGTCCGCCCAGCAGGATTCGAACCTGCGACCGTTTGCTTAAAAGGCAACTGCTCTACCAACTGAGCTATGGGCGGATATACTAATTTCAAATTAACACTTTTGCCGCTATCTACCAAAACGGCCGCAAGCAGTAATTACCGATTACGATTTTATACCACACAAAACAATAATCGGGAAGAACTAAAGAGGGATATCAAAGGCAAAAAACCCCGCACCGGAGAAGAGAAGTGAAAGAGAGATTACGAAGAGAAGAAGATAAAAAGCAAGCTCCCGTTTTAATATACTCTCCTCTCTGTACTCAACCAAGAGCTCCGCAAGGAAAAGAGCCGAAAACAGAAGCGCGAAGGCCTGGGTCCATAAACCGATGACGAAAAAAATACCTCCTGCAATCTGAAACACTCCGTACCCGGAAGCAAAGACTTTTTCGGGAATACGCAGAAGATTTCCTACATTTTCCCATTGTTTTCTTTCCCCCTTAAAAGAAAGGTATCCAAGATTAATTAAGACAAAACCGATCGATATACGCAAAAGAAACGGTGCGACAAGGCCGTATGTCAGTAGTTCTGGAAAAAGAGTTAACATGGTGGTATTGTACCATACACATCCATGTCTTCTACATCCGGCCCTGTTTCTCTGATTCTTAATGACATCCGTAGCGTATACAACGTCGGTTCGATTTTTCGTACCGCCGATGCGGCCGGAGTTTCAAAAATTTTTCTTACAGGATACACTCCCACGCCCGTTGACCGATTTGGCCGCTCGCGGAAAGATTTTGCAAAAGTGTCTCTTGGTTCGGAAAAAAGTGTTGAGTGGGAAAGTTGCGCAGACATTGAATCCTTGCTTGTCTCTCTCAAAAAACAAGGCGTCACCATAATTGCCCTTGAGCAAACGCACAATGCACTCGACTATCGGACTATACAACCTCATTATCCGCTAGCACTTGTCTACGGAAACGAAACGGAAGGCGTGCCTTCCGGGATTCTAAAACACTGCGATATGTCGGCCTACATACCCATGAGAGGAGAAAAAGAATCTCTCAATGTTTCCGTTGCCGTGGGTATTTCACTTTTTAAATTTACGGAAGGCGATTCCTTGGATTAGCGACGCGCATACGTGTCAACCGTTTTTCCGTTCTCGTCGATAAGCCGTATGGTTTCTCGTTTGTTGAGCCAGAGGGACTCGTTTCGTCCGAGATAGATTCTCCACTGCGTTCCAAAAAAATCGGAATCATTTCGGTGCAAGGAAAGGCATCCCTGATAACCCACTTTTTCGTATATGAACGCCACGCACTCTGAGGAGAACGTAACGGGGAGTGGTTTCGTGTTAAGACGGCATCGTGACATTCGTTCAATAAAATCAAAGCAAGAAAAATTTGCGGGAACGTAAGGAATCGAACGCAAATCTTCATTTTCAGGAAGGGGGCACTGTTGGGGAAGAGTGGGGGAAAATGAATTGAACTGATTCAAATACCCTGTGCACTTATTTGTCTTAAAAGAAAGCCCCAAAGGGGACATTCCCGTAGTAATGACCGCGGTGTTTCCCGGCAACAACACTACAAAATCATTTTGTGAACTCGTATTCGGATAATATACCGCCGCTCCCTTTCCAATAGCAACACTTTTACCCGTGGAGTCGCTTTTTAATTGCCAACCGCTGATCGTGACATTTTCTTTGCTTGACTGGGAAAGTGAAATAGTGACGTACTCTTTTTTCGGGTCAACGGAACCAAGCCCGCTTACCCCTTTTATTGAAACCGTATCAGCGTATGGAGAACGATTTTTCTCTTCGATAAGCGAAGTCAGTTCCTCTCCCACTTTTTGTATACTTCTCTCAACGCTTTTTATATCCTTTTCAATGTCAGTGGCGGTTACCGCGCCATCCTTCCCGGTTCCTTTCTCAAGACTATTTCCATAATCGCGGACTTCCGCAAGGTTCTGCGAATTACCCCTATCAACGCTTACCGCATACAAAGCAAGCCCTAAAACAACGGCGATAATGAGGGGGGCGACACTGTTTTGTTGCATGCCCTTATTCTATGGCTTTTTGGTGTACAGGGCAAAAATGGGCGCTTCTCCCGGAAACCAAAATACGAACTATTTTCCCACCACACTTTTTCTTTTTGCATACTTGTCCGGTCTTTCGATACGCCATATGGGCACCTTGAAATGCCCCGCGCATCCCGTTGATGTCGCGGTAATCCGATGTAGAATCGCCACGAAAATCGATTCCTTTTCGTAGTATTGTTTTAAGGGAGGAAAATACCTTTTTCATTTGTGTATTTCCAAGAAAGCGGATTTCTTGGAGAGGGTGAATGCCGCTTGCCCACAAAATCTCATCGGAATAGATATTCCCGATACCCGCAATGACGGTCTGATCCAGGAGCACCTTTTTTATCGGCCCTTTTTTCTCCGATAAAATCTTTTTGAATTTTTTGTATGTAAATTCTTTTTCAAGAGGTTCGGGGCCGAGCCCGTTTATTTCTTTTTGCTCAGGCTCTTCTTTTTTGGGGAATATCGAAATTCTGGCAAATTTTCTCATGTCGGAAAGCACAAGGTGTTTCCCGTCCGATAATGAAAAAACCAAATGCACAAAGCGATTGAAAGAGTCTTTTAACGGACCTTCTTCGACCGCTTCCCATACCTCCTTATTTTTTCCGACAAGCGTTTTTTTATATGCACCGTATAGGAAATGCCCTGTCATTTTCATATGGACCAAAATCACACTTCCGTTTGAAAGGTCTATGAGGATGTTTTTTCCACGTCTTCGCACACCGATTATTTTCGCTCCGGTGACTACTTTGGAAAAAGCTTTAAAATAAAGAGGATTCTTTATTTCCTTTTTATTACGGTAATGATTGGAAAAGTAATCACTCCATACGGCATGAATAACGCTCCCGCGAGCGGTCTTGTTTATTCCTTTAACGGTTGTATGGACCTCGGGTAATTCGGGCACGTTTTTCTTTTTGCCTAGCGTGTTGTAAGAATCTTTTCAATCTCTTCACGGGCGACGGTTGCGTCATCCCACGGTATTTTCGTTCCGTCTTTTTCCATAATATAGGGGTCGGTACCTTTGCCGGTAATAAAAACAACATCACCCTTTTTGGCATCCTCGATTCCTTTGCGTATGGCTTCCCGCCGATTAAGTACGGTATACACGTGTTTGTTTTTTATTCCTTTACCTATATCGAGAAGTATGGCTTGCGGGTCTTCGTCATACGGGTCTTCGTTTGTAAGAATGATTTCCTTGCAGTGGGCACTTGCGATCTCTCCCATTTTCACACGTTTCCATTTGTCCCGTCCTCCTCCCGTTCCTCCCAAAACGCATATCTTATTTTTATCCTCAAAAACTTTATACGCTTTTTCAAGAGAATCGGCGGTGTGGGCGTAGTCGACGATAACATCAAAATTTTGTCGTGTTTGAAGCGATGGGGAGGACAGACAGACACGTTCCATTCTGCCCCTTACTCCTCTGAATCCTTCCAGCGCGTTTGCGATCACTTCAAGACTTATGTCCTGTGTGCGTGCATATGTAACGGCGCCAAGAATGTTGTACGTATTAAACATTCCCGGAAGGTGCGAGTGCATTTTTTTCCCGTCAATCGTAATATCAATTCCGTCTTTTCCCGTCGAATGCGCGGTAGCATCTTCAAGCGAGTATGTGTATGTTTCACTTGCGGAAATTGGAAGGAAACACGCCGACTCTCTGTCGTCTTTGTTCACAACAAGAACCGTTCTTTTTTTAGAAGACCGCTCAAGTTTGCGTGCGATGGAAAGCTTGGCTTCTTTGTATTTTTCATACGAGCCGTGCGATTCAATATGCTCGGGAGAAAGGTTTGTGACAATAAGTGCGTCAAGTTCTATAAAACGGTGACGGAACTGTTTTGCTCCCTCGGAACTCATTTCAATGACCGCATATGTGCACCCGCTCTTGATTGCTTTCCGCAAAAAACGTTGAAGAAAAAAACGTCCCGGCATCGTCATTTTAAGCATGTTTCTTTCCGAACGATGTCCGATTTTGAAACGAAGCGTACTCGCAAGAGCCGTTGAGTAACCCGCTTCTTCAAGAATGGCGTTCACTAGCTCGGTTGTCGTCGTTTTTCCCTTTGTCCCCGTGACAGCAACCACATGGATATTTCGTGATGGGAAACCGTACGCGAGGGCGGCAAGCCACGCGACAGAAAAGTGATATGCGGGCAAAAGTGCCGAGAGCAGGGACCTTGGAATTATTTTTTTTACAAACGAAAGCATTATTTTCTTTTTGAACCTAAAATGCGCATCGCCTCTTTAACTTTCTCTCCCGTGTCGACGATGTTCGCATCTATTTTTTGAAATGCGTCGCGAACATCTCTTTGCGTGTAACCAAGGGCGGTCAGGGCCTCGAGTGCGTCAATTTCATTTTCAAGTCCCGCATGCCCTTCCATGTCTTTGAACTTGTCTTTAAGGCCAAGCATTATTTTTTCTGCACTTTTTTTTCCGATACCCGAAACTTTTATCAAATGAGACGTATCACCCAACGATATTCCTTGCTTCAGTGTTTTTACCGATGCGGCGTCAAGAACGGAAAGCGCCGACTTTGGCCCGATGCCCTGAACGGTAAGCAGTTGCTCGAAAAATTCTATATCTTCTCTTGTTTCGAACCCATACAGGTCGATGGCATTTTCCCGAACTGCCGTATGAATCCAGAATGCTTTTTCTTTTTCTTCCGAAATTCCGCTCAACACGGCCGAAGTTACAAACACCTTGTATCCGATTCCGTCGGTTTCAATGATGAGGTGGTTTGATCCTCTATACACAACAACACCTTTTAGCCTTCCTATCATGGTATCTATCATACATCAGTCTCTTAAAACGGCTACTTTATTCGCTAAATGAGTGAGTGAAGTGCGCATGTTTTCATGCGCACTCCCGAGCGAGTGGGGCGAACAAGAAGTTTAATACCGATTATTGCATTTTATCCTTTCATTTGTTAGGATAATTTTCACTATGGCAATCACGAAATCGGCAAAAAAAGTTCTGCGCGCATCAAAACATAAGCGTGTTTTCAATATTCACAGGAAAGAAACTCTTACCGATGTTCTCAAGCGTTTGAGACGGGCGATTGTCGCTGGAAATAAAGCAGAAGCTTTGAAGCTTGTGCCAGAATTTCAGAAAGCGGTGGATAAAGCACAAAAGCGCGGGGTTATAAAGAAAAACACCGCGGACAGGAAAAAGTCCCGCATGTTCGCTTCAATAAAAAAAATCTCTTAAAACCCTCCGTTCGGAGGGTTTGTTGTTTTAGAACCCCCCTTATGCTTATATAAGGCAAGAAAATGCAAAATAGCACCTTTACAAACTACAGACGCAGAAAGGAGCGGTTATATGATCCGCATATTCGTACTTGGTCCCGAGGGGACTAATTCACATGAGGCGGCGAAGAAATTTTCACAATCGCTCCCTTCCGAAGGTACTTTCGAGTTTTGCGAAACAAACAGAGAGGCTCTCGAGCGTGCTCTGCATGACAGGGATAGTCTCGCTGTTGTTCCGGTAGAAAACGGAAGTGCCGGTTATGTGGGGGACGTTCTTCGTGGTTTCTGGCTTGCCCAGCTTGCCGAAAATGTCTTATGTCCGCTTAAGGTGGAGGCGGAACTTGAACTCCCCATCTCTCATCACCTTCTTGTTCATCGCTCGGTATCTTCAATGGAAGGTATCGAAGAGGTGATATCACACCCTCAGGCGCTTGAACAATGCTCCGCACACTTGAAAGAGCTGAACGTGAGAATTAAGGCCGATACAAGCACCGCCGCCGCTGCAAAATGCATTGCCGAAGGCGAACACTTGAAAAAGGCTGCCGTCGCGACCGCATTTGCGGCGAAAATATACGGATTGAAAATCCTGCACGCGAATATTGAGGATTTCTCATCCAATGCCACACGTTTTCATCTTGTGGGGCGTAAGTATATGGAACCTACAGGGAAGGACAGGACAGCGGTCATGTTCCGCTTGCCCGGCAGAGAAAACAAAGCCGGCTCGCTCATCTCGTCTCTTTTAATTACGAGGGATAAGGGGATTAATATGACGCAGTTCCATTCTATCCCTGTCGGGAAACTCGGACATTACGCATTCTATTGCGAGTTTGAGTGTCATGCCGATGATGAAAAAGGCTTGGCCCTTGTTTCTCATCTTCGAAAACAAAGTGAGGGCCAACTGTTTATTCTCGGCTCCTTTCCTCGTTTCTGCGAGAGAAAGGAGGGGGAAAAATGAAGAAAAATCCTACAGTAGGCATTATCGGCGATAAAGGAAGTTTCGGCACACGACTCAAGGAATTCTGTCTTGCAAACGGTTTCCGTGTCATCGGTTCCGACCTCCACACGCCTTTATCAAACGAAGACGTAGTGAAAAAATCGGATGTCGTGATTTTTTCCGTTCTCCCTCATGTGGCAGTTAAAGTTATTGAGGAAGCCTTGCCGTTTTCCCGCCCAGACCAGCTTTGGCTTGATGTAACATCGGTCAAAGTTATTCCAATCGAGCTTATGCGGAAATCGAAAGCGGAAGTTGTCGGGCTTCACCCGATGGCCGCACCGTCTGTCGATTCATTTGAAGGTCAGGTTATCTTCAGGTGTGTTGAGAGACTCGGCCGATGGCGTGGTTGGCTTGATGCGTTTCTTGCCCTTACCAAGGCAAAGATTGTTGATTACCAGCCGCATACTCATGACATCTATGTAGCTCCGGGACAGCCGGTTCTGCACAGCACTCTCATCGCAATGATGGGAATGGTGGGAATACTGCGCATTCAACAGCTTGACCCAAGAATGTTTCTTGAGCAGGCGACCCCTCTGTGTTATTGGTATCTTGTTTTGGGGGCGCGGGTGCTGAGCAGAGACCCGCAACTGTATGCCGACATACAATTGTTCAATCCCTACGCGCTTTCTGCCCTTAGAATTTTCCAGTCTACCATTGCAAAACTGATAGACATGATTGAGAAAAACGACAAGGAGGGATTCATCGCGGAGTTTACACAAGTCAAATCTTATTTCAAAGAAGAGAGTTTACACGAACTCTCGGAACTCTTTGAAAAAGTTGTAAAGGATGTTGCCCAAGAACGGGCTAAATAAATCAGTTCGTTACCCAAACAGGGTGGTTAAAAACCACCCTGTTTTTTGTTTGTGCGGTCACGAGTATTTTTTCGCCGTCGCTCAAAAATCTCGCGACCCAAGCCCGCGATTTTACCTACTGGCAAAATATCGCTCCGCTCAGCACAAGTGTGCAAAAAAGCAAAACCATTTGCTTTTTCTTCCTTGTGCTCCCGGCAGGAATCGGACCTGCATCGCAAGATCCGCAATCTCGCATTCTATCCATTGAACTACGGGAGCGAATGAGAAAACAATAAATAAAGATGTGTAGGAAAGCAAGTCTGATTACCCGAAAATCAGAAGCCCAATCTTTCCATAATCATTTCGAGAAGTGGCTCCACAATTTCTTTTTCTTCAAGGTGCGATTTGAGATATCCCTGTATCACATCGGCACCCATGTCTTCAATGCCGATAACGACAAGGGGAGAAAACGTGGCCTTTGTTTTCAAAATAATTCGTGGCCATTCATCCTCTGACGCTACCCAAAACGATTCAAGGTTCGCATACGGGTAAAAATCTTTTCCCGCGCGCACTCCTTTCATCCCGATTTCAATATCAAGAAGAAGCGGCTCACGTGACGCATACATCATTAACGCTCCAGCGGCAATGAGAATTAAAATTCCGAAGAGAAAATTGTTGAAAAGAACGGAAGTAACGGCAACAGACACGGCAATAATGCCAACAGCCCAAAACCAGTCAGCACTTTTCTTTTTATACACGTACTCGTATGTCTGCCACTTGAGAGACTCCATACCGATTTATTGTAACACGGGAGAAAAACATTAAACTGCGGAGAGGGTGAGATTCGAACTCACGGTACCCTTTCAGGTACTCCGGTTTTCAAGACCGGTGCAATCGACCACTCTGCCACCTCTCCAGGGTGGATTTTGAAAACTTACCCTTCTTTTATCTCAACTGTGTATTTTTTAGAGATTAACAGAAGATATACTATTTCCAATATTCCGAGGGAATTGATGAACAAAATCGCTATAAACCACCACTTCTGATTGAGTTGTGCCGCTTTCCACAGGGCAAGCCCTTTAAGAATAGTGATTAAAATGAGGACAAATGATATAAGTCCCGCGTTTTGCTCTATGAATATTCTGAATCCCTCGTCCATGGCGAATATCATACCAGAAAAAGACCCCAGCGCAATTTCGGTGGTATACTCCTTTTATGCGATATTTGGGAATCGATTATGGTACGAAGCGCATTGGAGTGGCGCTTTCTGATGAAAATGGAAGTCTCGCTTTTCCCTCGAACGTGGTAAAAAGCGGGAAAAATGCCTTGGAGGAGATAAAACTTATCTGTGAAAAAAATAATGTGGGTGCCATTGTTGTCGGAGAATCAACCGATTTTAAGGGTCGTGATAATCCGATCATGGAAGAAATAAAAAACTTTGTGTCGGTTCTTGAAAAAGAGACAAACCTTCCCGTGGACCTTGAACCGGAGTTTCTTACCTCCGCTCAGGCCTCCCGTATTCAAGGAGAGCACGGGAAAATAGACACATCGGCCGCGGCACTTATTTTGCAAGCGTATCTCGACAAAAAAAGAAATGGCGACAATCGATGATTTTAATGCTACAGAAATAAAAATCGGGAAAATTATTTCTGCGGAAAAAATTCCGGAAACGGATAAACTTTTGTGTCTGGTGGTGGATTTCGGAGAGGAGAATCCTCGCCAGGTTGTCTCGGGGATAGCCCCGTATTTTGAAGATACGGAAACCCTTGTTGGAATCTGTTGTGCGTTTGCGACAAACCTTGAGCCACGTATTATCAAAGGCTTCGAGAGTCAGGCGATGATTCTTGGAATAAAAACGGAAGATAATTTTTCTCTTCTTATTCCCTCGCATAACGTGCTACTCGGAAGCAAAGCGGGATAATGTGCGCGACGCTCTCCGTTTGAAAGAAAAGATACTATATAATAGAGGATAATGAAGAAAAAGAGCTTCTTTGATTTTTTCCCCGCCCCAAAATTTCTCAAAATGCCCGCTGTCGGGCTTTCACTTTCCGATGACGCCATTCGATTCGTGGAATACGAGCGTACGCTTAAAGGTTTGCGCATCAAGCGTTTTGGAGAGAAAGCCGTTCCAACGCAAGTAATGCGTTCCGGGCACATTGAAAATGCCCAATCTTTTATTGAGATTCTCAAGGAATTCAAAAAACGCCACAATCTTTCTTTTGTCCGCACGGCGCTTCCGGAAGAGAAAGGGTATCTTTTCCAGACCGAAGTGCCTATTGTCAGTCCTAAAGAGGTGCGGGAGAGTATCGAGTTTAAAATTGAAGAAAACGTCCCACTTTCCCTTTCCGAAGTCGTGTTTGATTATCGTGTGGTGCGGGCGCGGGAAGACAAAAATTACCTTGAGGTTGTCGTGTGCGTTCTTCCCGTCAAAGTCGCAACGATGTATTCGGATATTCTTAAAGCCGCTGAGCTTACGCCACTGTCCTTGGGTATTCAGTCGCAGGCTATTTCGCAGGCGGTTATCAAAGAAGGCGACGAACGGGCGATTTTGGTTCTTAATATGGACAAAACAACAGCCGGTTTTTACATTGTGAACGAAGGAGTGGTCCACTTTTCTTCAACGATTACGCGTGGAAGTCAGTCCCTGTTCACGGCTTTTCCGGAAGAAGTGCGAGAATCCCTGAAAAAAGACGAGAAGGGGAAAAAATATCTTCCCGAAGCGTTTCAGCCAGAAGCGGCGGCGGTATTCAGAGACACCATTAAAAAGTTTATTTCTTACTGGGATACATATAAAGGAAACACCGAAGGAAAAACGATTGAAAAAATTATTCTCTGCGGCGACAGCTCTCACAATCAGGATTTCCTCAACTATATATCTTCCGGAACGGGCGTGCTCACCGATACGGGTAATGTGTGGACGAATGCTTTTTCTTTTGACGATTATATTCCCGAAATTCCCTTTGAAAAATCACTTCTGTTTGCGGAAGCCTCGGGACTTGCGTTACCTATAGACGAATAATATGTTTAATCTTTTACCAGAAATTGAAAAGAAAAATATCCGTACGATTTACAATGACCGCCGCATGGTTCTCTCGCTCCTGCTTCTTACGATAACCGGCGTCATTGCTTTTCTTCTCATCATTCCGTCCTTCATTATGACGAAGGCAAAGGAGGCGGAAACAGTCTCGCAAGTCGGACTCTTACGCGAGGCGCTTGCTTCAAAAGATGTTGACGACCTCAACAATGCAATCACGGTTGCACGCGATGAAATCAAGGCGCTTCAAGAAACGAACGGTTCAACACTTTCCGTGCACGACCTGTTTCTCAAGGTTCTTTCGCACAAATCGGCCAATATTCGGGTAACGGGACTTTTGTACGGGACGGTTGGGGAAAAACACGAAATTGTCGTAAATGGCATAGCGCGTGACCGCGAATCGCTTCTGACGTTTGCCCAAGAAATAGGCAAAGAGCAGGTTTTTTCAGATATAAGCCTTCCTGTGTCTAATTTCGCCAAAAACAAAGACATAGAATTTTCTTTCAGCGTAACAGGGGATTTTTAACATGAAATTTTCACCGCACCTAAAACAAAATATACTCATCTTCGTTGTCTTCAACATCCTTTCTTTTGGCGTGTATCTTGGCGCATTCTTTATGATGAAGAGCGCCCAGGAACACACGTCCCTTCTGTTGAATCAACTGGAAACAGACATAAAAACGAATGACACTCTGCAATCCATTGAAACGGTGCTCGCCGACGCGAAGGGGGATATCGAGAAACTCGAATCATATTTTGTCGGACGGGACGGTATCGTTGATTTTATCGAAACGATCGAGTCATATGGACGCACAAGTGGCGTGAAAATGTCTATAGATTTTGTCGGTGTTGAGGGGGGAACGCAGGCAAACAATAAAGGAGACGTGAAAGAAACCCTCCGCATAAAACTTTCAACCGAGGGGTCATGGACCGCGACCGTCCACTTCCTCTCCCTTATCGAACACATGCCGTTCCGCATTAATATGGACCGCGTAAGTTTTCTTTACTCTCCCACGTCGGAATCATCCCTTTCCTTCACCCCGCCGAAGGGGGTGACATTGCCTAAAAACAGAGTCTGGAAAAGCGGCATTGAATTAACGGCGCTTAAGCTCAGATAATATGGAAGAAAAAAAGAAAAATATAATAGGGGACTTCCTTAAAAAGCTTTCCAAAAAGAAAACGTATGACTACTCACACGAAACATTCGACTCTCGTCGTGACTGGTCGGCGATACTTGTGATATTTATTGTTCTTGTTCTCATCGGCGGGTCATTTAACTTCTATCTGTTCCTTCGTATCACCGCCGGGGATATTTTTGAAGCGCAGTCCGACCCTGTTCAAACAAAGACCCTTGATAGGAAGGCTATCCGAGATGTCATCGACTCTTTTGAAAAAAAGGCCGCTGACCTTGAAGAAATAAAAGAATCCCCATTTCCGGTTCCGGATCCGCTCCTCTGACTTTTTCTCTTTCGCAATTTCGTGTAGTATATTCTCACAATCAATGCCGTGCTTTAAGAGTGATTGTGCCCTCGTAGTTCAATGGATAGAACTGCGCTCTTCTAAGGCGTTAATGTAGGTTCGATTCCTACCGAGGGCATTCGGAAGTAATAGTAAAAAATTCGGTAAGAAATTTGCGCACTTACGCTATTTTGATAGGCTCAAGAGTATGCAAAGGCAGTGAAAACGCGCGCTTAGCTCAGTTGGTAGAGCAACGCTTTTACACAGCGAAGGTCGGGGGTTCAAGTCCCTCAGCGCGCACCAAGTCAAAATCTGATAGATCGTTCTATCAGATTTTGTACTTTCGATAGTTATGCTGAGGGACTTGAAAGATTTTGCGCGGGTACCCGTTCAGCAGAATGGGTCGCAAAATCAGGGCCGAGAAATTTTTCACTGCGACGGCGGTGAAAAATGTTCTTGGCCAAGCCCTAGAGCCCGCACCAAGTCAAAATTCAAATACATGCATCGCATCGAATGTGTCGTCACCGGTAAAGTCCAAGGAGTTTTTTTCCGGGACTTTGCTAAAGAAAACGCCGATGAACTGGGAATTGTTGGTGACATAAAAAATCAAGAGGACGGTTCGGTATTTCTTGTTGCGGAAGGAGGGAAATCCGCGCTTGAAAATTTTATAACGAAATTATCAAAAGGCCCCCAGTCCGCCCAGGTTACAAATGTGTCGGTCGCGTGGAGGGAAGCGGTCGGCGGATATAATTTTTTCTCGATTTCATAAATGGAAATTCCTGTTTTATACGAAGACGACGATATTGTTGCGATAAATAAGCCCGCGGGGCTCATTGTTCATTCTGACGGAAAAACGGAAGAATATAGCGTTGCGCAGTGGGCAGCAGAACGATATCCGGGGATTGAGTTGGTGGGGGAACCGACCATGCTTTCTTCCGGAAAAACCGTATTGCGACCGGGTATTGTACACCGCCTCGACAGGGAAACATCAGGTGTGTTGCTTGTCGCAAAAACAAAAGAAAGTTTCCTTCATCTCAAACGGCAATTTAAAAACAGGAAAGTCGCGAAGGTTTACCATTTTTTTGTCTATGGAGAAATAAAAAAAGAAGACGGAATGATTAATCTTCCCATAGGAAGAAGCAGTACCGATTTTAGAAAACGTACTGCCGAACGCGGGGCGCGCGGGGAATTGAGGGAAGCGGTAACATATTACCGCGTGCTCAAACACAATCCCGAATTTACTTTCATAGAAGCCCGCCCACAAACAGGAAGAACTCACCAAATACGCGTTCATTTTAAGGCGATTTCACGTCCTATCGTCTGCGACCGCTTGTATGCCCCTAAATTGCCGCCAATCCTTGGCTTTAACCGCCTTGCCCTTCATGCCAAATCCCTTTCTTTTACGGGCTTAAAAGGTAAAAAAATCACTCTCGAAGCCCCTTATCCATCCGATTTTCAAACGGCAGTCGAGTCCTTGTGAGCGTTGTCAAACGAAACTTCTTGTGATAGATTGTTTCTCTATGATTATGACGGATATAAAAATTTCACCTATAAACGTTGAGGAACGAAAAAAGCTTGATATACGCTCCGGAGACACGGTCCGCGTATGGCAAAAAATCAAGGAAGGAGAGAAATTCCGATTGCAGGCTTTTGAAGGTCTCATCATCGCACGCAAACACGGAGCAGAGGCCGGAGGCACTTTTACGGTGCGTAATGTTTCAAGCGGAATCGGAACCGAAAAAATCTTCCCGTTATTTTCTCCCATGATAGACAAAATAGAAGTCGTAAAGCGCTCAAGAGTACGTCGGGCAAAGCTCTATCACATTAAATACAAAGCTGCCAAGGAAGTGCGCCGCCAGATGCGAAACATCAGAGCGGTTCCCGAAGTTGAAGAAATGATTGCTCCGGCAGAAAGCGGAGAAGTAAAGACGGAAGAGGTAGCACAGGAATCAATAAAAGAATCAAAAGAAAAGAAAACGGCCTAGGCCGTTTTCTTGATTAGAGGACGGAAGTTAGGCATAATACACAACATTCCCCTCAAGAAAGTCTCAATGCCCAGGTGGTGGAATTGGTATACACACACGTTTGAGGGGCGTGGCCTTTTACGGCGTGAGGGTTCAACTCCCTCCCTGGGCACTATGACAAACCGCCAGTTTTTACTGGCGGTTTAATCTAATAATGCGGCGACTCCTCCTTTATACCAAATCTGTGGTTTGCGAATCTGGCAAGAGCGTATAAGAGCGAAGAAAGCCGATTCAAAAAAACGAGAACCATTGGGTCTATTTTTGTTTTTTGTTCTTCGGAAACCGCGACCGCTCTTCTTTCTGCACGCCGTGCGAGGGTACGCGCAAAATCAAGATGCGCGGCAAGCGACGTTCCGCCGGACACAAAAAATGTTTTTATCGGAGGCAGTTCTTTCTCTATCGTGTCAATTACGGATTCCATATAGGTGATTTTCTCTTGCGAAATTGTCTTTTCCGCTCCGGCGACATGCGCTTGCACGATAAAAAGATTCTGTTGTATCCAGTCAATTATGCTTGCGAAACTGTGCTCGTCTCTTAACGGGTTTTTTGCATCAGGATTTGTTTTGCATATACCCAAAAAAGAATTGCATTCATCCAGAGAGCCCAACGTTTCGGCAACTGCCGAACTCTTTGAAATACGCTGGTCGCACCCAAACGTTTTTGTTGTTCCTCCGTCTCCTTTTCGGGTATAGAGCATATATTTTTAAATTGAGCGGCGAGAGTTGTTCCTATGACGATATCTCACAGACTCCTCCGACGCAGGCGAGTTCTTTTGCTCCCATGGTTTCATCATCTTTTTCATAGACAACGATTTGGGAAAAATCTATTTTAGGAAGTTTCGAGAGAAGTTCTTCGTACCGTTCTTTTGTAATTTCTTCGTACGGCGCGAGTTTGTATACATGATTGTCACGGGGAAGGAAGGAGAGCCCTCCAAGGATGTCCCAGTTTTTGTATAGCCAGTTTGCTACTTCAATCCACTCGTTATCACCGACATAAATCGTTACCGAAGGATTGTGCTCGGTGAAGTTTTCTTTTACCCCTTTCCAGTATTCCAATTGTTCAATTGCCGTTTTGTCATTTCGTAAAATGGCTCCATCAGGGGCTTTAACGGGAAATTCAAGGACATAGGTTGTGGCGTTTTCCTCGGATTGTCCGACTTCCGGATGATGAGGAAACTTCTGGTCTTTAAACATCTGGAATAAAGGATCGGTAGTCGAAATGCGGACACGGCGAATGTAATACTGGGCATAACGGGGGTGCATGCCGGAGGCGGCGTCAACAAGCTGAGAAACGGTTCCTGACGGTTTTACGCATGTTACGCATGTTGAAGCATTTATTCCAAACCGTTCCGCATACTTCCGGTTTACTTCAACCGCTTTTGCTCTCATTTTCTTCAACGTCTCCGGATTTCTTACAGCCGGGCAATCCCATTGCCCTGTGATGGAAACCCCAAGAAGACGCTCTTCCTCGCAATTCTTTTTCCATTCGGGGGAGAGATATTTAAACGATGTAAGAGTTGACTGGTATGTTCCGAGAATTGCCGCAAGTTCAACTTTCTCAAGCAGTGTTTTTTCCGTGTCTCCTTTGCGCGCAACCACTTCGGTGAGGTTACAAAACTGCTTTGACCGCAACACAATCTCTCCGCATGGATTTGTTCCCGAAGTTTCCGCATGTTTTGAAAACACTTTCCACCTACGTTCCGGCAACTGGACCTGTAGCCCTCCTCGGTTGAAAATTCCACGTTCACCCGAACCGCTTTTTGCGAGAGCTATCCATTCATCCAAGAAGTCTTCGGCGCTCGGCTTTTCTATATATACGGCCGAATTGTTGGCCATAGAGCGTTGCGGGTACGTGAGGAAGAACTGACCTTTCTTGGCGTCCCTCATTTCGTTGTCATCAAGGTCGGAAAGGGAAATCAGGGCACTTCTTCGCACTCCTCCCGCAACTACCACCTCGCCGATTTTACAGACGATGTCGTGTACATTCAAATTGGTAAGGCGTTTCCCTTGACGTCCCATGATAGTTGCCCGAGAAAACTCAAGAAGAGAACGGAGCGGGTCGGGGCCGGAACTTCTTCCTCCCATGGTATTAAGGCGCGCTCCCGCAGGCCGAAGGCCCGAATAATCAAAATCAATATCCTTGCCGTTGTACCATGTCGTCAGACCCAACGTGAGCGCGTCGGCCCATCCTTCTTTACTGTCTTCAATAACATACGTTTTAAGTTTCTTTGCACCATTCTGGCGTTTAATGATAGGAAGTTTCTGGACAGTCTGACTTTCCGCGGAAAAGCCGACACCTGTTCCGCACATCAAGAGATACATAACTTCTGCAAAGTCGCGTATTTTTTGTGGGGCGATGAACGAACAATTATACGCGGAGACGTTCGTGGTGCGTGCCGCTTTCCCGGCAGCCCACATGAGGCGCATTGACGGCATAACACGCTGCTCAAGTATCGCTTCCCGTATTTTAGCCACATCCTGCTTGGTTATTTTGTTCCCAAGATTTTCAGTCATGAAAGAGAGATAACGGTCCACGGTCTCAACCCATGTTTCCCGCCGCCCCTCATTTTCAATCCATCGTGAATAAGTACGATAATAAATAAATTCCGCCAACTCGTTTTTGAAATATTTTCTGCTTTCGGCAACAAGTTTTTGTACGTGCTCGGGTACAAGACGTTTCTTAGCCCGGACTTGCATGCGTTCATTTCGATACAAGATGTATGCTTTTGCGGTTTTTGCATAATCTTTGGTAATGAAAATTTCTTCAACAACATCCTGAATTTCTTCTATGTGCGGCGTGTGTACGGGGAGGTATCTCCGATTGAGCTCGGCAATGACAAGATTGGAAAGTTTCTCCGCATCTTTTTCATTCCCTTCACCGGTTGATTCAATCGCCTTGAAAATAGCATTGGTTATTTTTTCTTTCTCAAAATGAACGCGGCGACCGTCGCGCTTTATTACTTCCGTAAAATGGGACGTTGTTTTCTCAGGCATGATATTTTTCTGCGTTAAATGCCCATGACCGCATCATAGGCGCTGGTAATTGGCGTGTCTTTGTAAAAACTTCATATATATAGCCCAACAGAGCCGTAAAACAAATGTCTCCGATGAGCATATTGCGAAAGAAAGGAAGCCCTAAGGCGTAGGCACTCATAAGTCCCTGTGCAGTTTTCGGATACCAGTCGCTTGCAAGCCAGACGGCAAAATTTGTGATAAGAAAAAACGAGACTGCTCCACCCACTCCCGCGTATACAAGACTTGCGATGTTATTCTCAGAAATTTTTCCAAATACGCCGTACAGCACAAAAGACCCGTATACCGACACCACGACAAGCGGGTGGTAAAAGCCGATAAGCATGTCAGACACAAAAAGGGTTGAAAGTGTCAGTGCAATACTTTTGTAAAAACTCATCTGACGGCCAGAAACGATGCCAAGTGCACCAAGGGGCGTGATGTTGGGAATATGAGGAACAAATCGGGAAATGAAAGCAAGCGCCACGACGGGGACGAAAAAAGAGAACATGCGCTTACTATGCTGTGTCATAATACTTAAATTGAATATTGAGATTTTATAAACTTCCATTCGACATATTCGTTTCCTTCAAGCGTATATGCCGAAGCGCCTACTTCCGGATGGGTGTGATTAACCCAAAACTCCCAATATTTGTCATCCTCTCCTCCTGTTTTATCGCCTATTTTCTTGATAAATACGCCAAGACCGGGGTAATCCTCAAATTCAAGAACAAAGGGGTTCACCTGGTCTTGCGAGCATAATTTTAAGAGGTCAAAAGCGGTGGAGGATGACGGAAGAGTTTTCTCGCATGTAACAATGGCGCCGTCCGAATAATCAATCATTAGGTGAGCGACCCCTTCTTTTTGTTGCGTCGGAAAAGAAATTTTCTCCGGTAGCCACGAACTGCTCCCGACAACGAGTCCCGACAAAAAAGCGATGACGATGCCCGACGCAAACTGTATGATTTGCTTGTTCATGATTGTGTATTGATTAGAAAAAAACTTGTGTCTATCTACTATACGCCGATAGACTACATGCGTCCTGTGGATAGGGAAGAGATTTTAAAAAAGCTCGTAAAAATCCCGCATTAGAGGAACGATAGAGCACATGAAAAAAAAGATGGCAAGGCGTTTTTCAGACCCCCGTGTCTTTTGTTCGCCCGTTTCCTTTTTATCTGTTGTAATAAAAAATTTTACCGGACGTTTTCTACACACTATTTTTCTTAAAATACACGTTGTGGTATCAAAAAAAGTGGCCTGTATGAAAGCTATTTTAGCGGAGAGAAAATAGTATGCTCCACTTCTTTTCTATTGGAAACCCCCAACAAACCACTTTACATTAGGTATGTCCCGGTAGAATTTCACAATGTTTAATGGTATCTTTTGGCTTAAATACTTAAGCACTTTCACATACCGTCTTTTAAAAGGAGGAGATGATGGACAAGAGGAAAATTCTTATTGTTGATGATTTTCAAATTCATCACATCATTTATGAGAGAGCACTCAAAGACCACTTTGTAATTTTAAGCGCCTTCACTTGTGAACAAGCCTCTAATTTTCTTGTGAAGCATTCCGACCTTGATGTTATTGCAATTGACGCGTATCCATTGAATTTTTCGGTAATCGTTAATTTTGTTGTGAAGATACGGGGAGCCTATAAATACAAGGGTCCGATGATTGCAATTTCAAACCATACCGACTGCCAAAAAGGCCTTCTTGCGGTAGGGTGCGATTACGAGTGTGAGAAGCCTCTGCACAAAGAAAGAGTTATTGAAATCCTCAACACCCATGCCGGCTCAACGCACAAACAAGCCAACCGATAAAATCCGGTTGGCTTTTAGTTTATTGGGAATGAAAGAAAATTGAAAAAACAGGTAAAGTAGGCTATTCTGACCTCACATGGTGCCTATAGTGTAATGGTTAGCACTAGAGTTTGTGGAGCTCTCGGTCCCGGTTCAAATCCGGGTAGGCACCCCGATATTTTTTGGCGTATAATGTATTTCTAATGGAAAACAGCATCGAAAAAACAAATAGGCATGTTGTTTTTTGGGTTATTACCGTTGCGATAGTTATTGCAATACTGGCGTTATGGGCTTTTGCTTCTTCCTTTTCCCGTACGCTTAATGCCGAGCCGCCTAAAGATGATATATCTCTTGAAGTTGAACTTTTGTAAAAAATCTTGAGATTTTTTTAAAAAGAGAAACAAATAGTACAATAAACTAGTACAATAAACAAAATTATTAAGTAAGAAACTACACACATACCCGTCTTGTAGGGTATGGAAAAAATTATGAATAATAACGTCGATATGCAAAAATTAATAAAATTCGGTCTTTTTTTGGGAATAGTGCTCGCCTTTTTCTTGGTGACCACGTCCCTAAAGGTTATCAAGGAATATGGTTATGTCGGTGCCGATATTCCTCCCGTTAATACGGTAAGTTTTAGCGGTACGGGTGAAGTTGTCGTTATTCCCGACATCGCAACATTCACTTTTTCCGTGACGGAGGAAGCGAAAAACGTGAAAGATGCCCAAGACAAGGTAACGGAGAAAATAGATGTTGCGCTCGATAAGCTCAAAGGAATGTCGATTCCCGACAAAAATGTCAAAACCGTTTCATACAACGTGTATCCCAAATATGAATATGACAACACCGTTTGCACTCAATGGAGCTGTCCTCCGAGCAGAAGCACACTTGTGGGCTATACGGTGACACAAACGATTCAAGTAAAAATTGAAGATGTTGATAAGGCGGGTGAAATACTCGGTGCGATGGGCGGAATCGGAATTTCCGAAATCAGCGGACTTTCGTTTACGGTAGAGGACGAAGAAAAATACGCCCGCGAGGCAAGACAGAAAGCTATTGCTGACGCAAAAGAAAAAGCCAAAACTTTGTCCAAAGACCTCGGTGTCAGATTGCTTAGAGTCGTGAGCTTCTACGAATCCGGAAATTATCCTCCGATTTATTACAAAGAAGCGATGGGGATGGGTGGTGCGGTAAGTGCCGATTCAAGTATGGCGGTTCCTTCCGTACCTACAGGCGAGAATAAAGTTATTTCAAACGTAACCATTGTTTACGAGCTCGGAAAATAGGAATCCGTGAAAATGTTTCCCAAAATACCCTGTATATACAGGGTATTTTGTTAGGCGTACCCAATGCCTCAAACCGGTTTACTTTTGTTTCTTGAGGTGGTACTATATCTGTGACGCCTTCGGGGCGTTTTTTATTACGACAAGCGAGGAGTGTGTGGGCAGGTAGTCTCTCACACAGCGTCCGAGTCGAAGTCGTAAAAAGGGGTGAATACACCTTTTATTACAAAAACACTATGAGTATTATTGATTATATAAAAGAGACAAGAGGGGAATTAAAACACGTAAGCTGGCCGACCCGTCGACAGGTTGTCGTGTTCACGGCGATTGTGATTATCGCATCGTTTGCTACCGCGTTTTTCCTTGGCTTTTTTGACTTTGTTTTTTCACAAATCCTAGGAAAATTCGTCATTTAACATTATGACAAAACAAAAAATTCAACAGGGCCGGAATTGGTATGCCATTCATACGTATGCCGGATACGAGAATGCGGTCATGCGAAACCTAAAACAGCGCATTGAGTCTCTGGGTATGGAAGGCAAGATTTTCAGTGTCATTGTTCCGACCGAGAAAAAAATAAAAATCAAAGGAGGAAAGCGGGTAGAGGAGGAAGAGAAAATCTACCCCGGCTACATTCTCGTTGACATGATTGTGACCGACGATTCTTGGTACGTGGTGAGAAACACCCCCCGTGTTACGGGGTTTGTCGGTTCCGGAGTCTACCCTGTTCCGATTGAACCCAAGGAAATCGAAGAATTGTTCAAACGAATGAATGCGGGGACGGTCAAGCACGATATCGCACTCTCTCCCGACGACACGGTAATGATTGTTGACGGTCCGTTTAAAGAACTTGAGGGCAAGGTAAGTCAGATTGACGAAGAACGTGGGAAGGTCAAAGTACTTGTTTCGATGTTCGGACGAGAGACGCCTGTTGAACTTGATTTCTTGCAAGTTAAGAAAATTTAATATATCCTCACCTAATTATGGCAAAGAAAGTAGTCAAAAAACTAAAATTCCAACTTCCGGCAGGAAAGGCCGTACCGGGCCAGCAAATCGGCCCCGCATTGGGCCAGGCAGGTATTAACATTGGTGAATTTGTCACGCGTTTTAACGAACTGACGAAGGCACAAATGGGCGAAACGGTAACAGCGGAAGTTTTGGTTCACGAAGACAGAACATTTGATTTCGTCATTAAGACTCCTCCGACGACAAGCCTTATTTTGAAAGCCGCCAAGGTTGAAAAAGGTGCGGGAAAGAATCTTGTTACCAAAGCGGGCACAATTACCCGCGCGCAGGTCAAAGAAATTGCCGAAAAGAAAATGCCCGACCTGAATGCAAATGACATTGAAGCGGCGATGAAGATAGTCGAAGGAAGCTGCCGTTCGATGGGGATTGAAGTGAAAGGGTAAATCTTAAAATGAAAAAGCCTCTGCACTACGCAGAGGCTTTTGTTTTTAAAAACCTATTTTATTTTTATTTCGGAGTCTTTGTACAATCTCGGCAACATCATTTCCGGTTTCCATTCTTTTTTCATTTTCTCGATCTGAGAATGAGTCTGATATTTGCCTTCTTTTGAATAATCTCTATCAAGAATTTTACCGGTCTTAAAAAAGATTATTTGAGCAACACGTCTCCCGACAACGAGAGGAATCGTATAGTGCGTGGAATTGTTGGTAATTTCCATTGTCCAACGATTCATATACCCCACATCGCCCCAGCCGGCGCATTTACAGACTTCAATGAAGCACCGTCCGAGAGACGACCGCGCTTTCATCATCGTAGTGACAGTGTTTCTTCCCCCAATGAATTCATTGGTATGAGCAAGGATTGTTTCACCTGGCCGAAGGAATATCACACGATCTTTTTTCCCAATTCCGGAAAGTTTCTTGGGAGCCTTGGAAAATTTCCCTAATTTTTCAGCCCGGAAAGGCTTGCCCCACACTTCTTCAACATTTTCTTTTTCCCAGATATTGAAAAAAGGGTGATGGGGTTTGGGGGGTTGTTCTCTGTAGTAAAACTCCCCCAAAGTAACGTCGTAACTTGAAGTTGAGAGATGGTTCTTATTGAACGGGGAAATAAGAATATTTCCCTTTTTTATCTCTCCCAGAATCTTTTTATCGGAAAGTGCCATATATAGCCTCCTTTGGTTTTCAATGGTTTCTGTGTCTAAACACTGAAGCTAGCGTTTTTTGAATTTTTGTCAATCCAAAAGAAAATCCCGCAGCTATACAGCCGCGGGATGGTTTTTTCTTTTTTCAAAGGTGATGAAGCTGAAACTTTGCTGTGTTTCGTTTCCTCCCAGATTATGGCACTCACGTTTTCCGGAATACCACTTGTCCATCGTAATTAGGGATGAAATTTTCATCGCCCCTTTTACTATCCGACCACTTTGAGCGATATAAAGCCGTGACGCAAGAGGAAAAAATTCCTTGAAAATCTCTCCTCCTCCAACCGCAACAATTTCTTTCGACTTGTTGAGCCTGTGCGCCGTATCCAGGGCCTTAAGCGCAGAGTGGCATACTACCGAGCCTTTTACTTCAAGGCTGTTGCTCCTGCTTAAAACAATGAACGGGCGCCCAAAAACGAGCGGGTCGAAAGCGACTACGGACTCATACGTTCTTCTCCCAAAGATAATCGTTGCTTCACTTGCCACTGCTCCAAGCCAGCGCATGTTTGTTTCAAGAGTTCCGAGAGGGAAATCGGATTTTCTTCCGATTCTCCAGTTTTTGTCGACAGCGACCATAATTCCGATTTCCTGTCTCATCCTTCGCCTCCTTTTAAAAGATTAAAGAACAATTTCCTTTCTATGAGGCTAATGATTTTCCGGCATTATGTCAAATTATGTAGTCCTTTGACGTAAGAGCCCAAAAAGGTAGTATGTTTCGAGAAACGTTATTTTTCTCTTTGATAATAAAAACCCAAAAGGAGGTTGTAATATGAAAGAAACTATAGGTGGTCTGGAACATGTTGTACAGCGGCTTAGAGACGGTGGGGAAGTTCTCGTTTTAAACACGGGGGCGCACATCCATCCCGAAGCCGAAGCGATGCTTCAGGCGCTTCATTCGCGATCTTCAGAGGGGGTGCGTTCTCATATGAAGGTTCTTGCCGAGAAAGGCCCCGACAAGTTCATGAGTGTCTATTATGTCGGGTACGGCCACAAGTCAATCGGCGACTGCGGAACAGGAACCGTCTTTATCGAAGGAGTCTCCATGCTTGCAGCAAAGGCGGTGCAGGACTGGATGCTCTATTCGGGACAAGAGTGTTCAACCCGGTATCTTGACTTCGGTCTGCAGCGGTTTGCAAACCCGTACGGGACCGAAAATGGAAAAGCCGTGCTTGAGGAGTGGCGGAATTTTTATATCGCTCTCCAAGAGCCTGTCAGGGCCCATCTCCGGGAACAGTTTCCAAAGCCCGCAGAAGAAAATGAAAAAATCTACGAGAAGGCAATTATTGCCCGGTCATTTGACACTCTAAGATGTTTTCTTCCGGCGGGTGCGACCACTAACCTTGCGTGGCATTCAAACCTTCGGCAGTTCGCGGACAAAATTACCCTTCTCAGACATCATCCGCTTTCCGAAGTACGTGATATTGCGGAAACCCTGGAAAAAGCTCTGCAGGAAAGTTTTCCGAACTCTTTCCAGCATAAACGATATGACGAAACGGAAAAATACAATGAATGCTGGATGAAACACTCATACTATTTTTCCGTCGACAACCCCTGTTTTTCCGAATGCAGTCTTACCCACAACGGCGTGAATGTCGAACAGCTCGAGTATTACAAAGCGGTTCTTGAACGACGTCCGCCTCAAACCGAATTACCGAAATTCATTGGGGCATGCGGCGCGGTTCAATTTGACCTGCTTCTTGATTTCGGGTCATTCCGCGATATCCAGCGTCATAGGGCAATTGTGCAACGAATGCCGCTTCTCACTCCGCATTTTGGGTTTGAAAGATGGTATCTCGAGCAATTGCCGTGTGATCTAAGAGAGAAGGCCGAATGTTTTATCGCAAGACAACTCAAAATAATTGAGAGTCTCGAAGTTTCGGCGGAAGAACGACAGTATTATTTGCCGATGGGGTACAGGGTTCCTATCCGCATCAGCGGCGATTTGCCGTCGCTTGCATACCTCGTCGAATTACGTTCTTCTCCTTCGGTTCATCCAACGCTTCAAAAGAAAGCGGTGATGATGGCCGAAGAACTCAAAGACTATTTCGGACAACACGGGCTGCGCCTCCATATTCAGGAAGGGGCCGGCCGTTTTGACATCAAGAGAGGAAAACAAGACATTGTAAAAAAAGAATAATCAGTCGTACACACCAAAAGACGGGGTAGAAATACCCCGTCTTTTTTCTTGCTTTTGCACGCGTCAATGCTATTGTTCTCTGTGGAACAACCTACATAGTGAAAAATTTATCTAGGAGGACGTACATATGAAAAAAGGAAAATTTATCGTGTTTGAAGGAGGGGAAGGGTCCGGGAAAGATACAATTGTGAAAATGCTCAAAAAACATTTTCCGTCCGACACCGTATATACCCGTGAGCCCGGTGGGACCCCCATCAGCGAAAAAATCAGAACCCTTCTTATGGACAACCGTTCGAAAGGTATGACTCCGGAAACGGAAATCGCTCTTTTCTGTGCCGCCCGCATACAGCATATGCGTGAACTCATTATCCCTGCTCTTGAAAAGGGTAAGACTGTTGTTTCGAATCGTTTCGACCTTTCAACAATCGCTTATCAGGTCTACGGCAGGCAACGGCCGGAACTTCGACGCCTGTTTTCCCAAATGAACCAGGAGGCGGTCGGGGAATACGGACCGGATATTTACATCATCCTTGATGTAAAACCCGAAGTGGGACTTGCGCGCCGGATGAAAGGGAAAGAAAAACTGACGCGGTTTGATAAAGAAAAACTTTCATTCCATGAAAGAGTGCGCAAAGGCTATCTCACGCTTTCCAAACAGATTTCCTCCGCAGTGATTGACACTACCGATCAATATCCCCGTCTTGTGTACGAGGAGGTCCTCTCTGTTCTTAAGCACAGGAAACTAATCTCTCAAAAGCCCGTTTGATATCAAACGGGCTTTTTCTTTGTGGCTTACTTTTATTTGAATTGACTTGCCTTAGAAAACTGCTAATCTGGTTTCAGAAAGGAGATTGTACATATGAAAAAAAAGATTGGGTTTACCTACAACCTGAAAAGCGACTGGCAACATTCTCCAAACGATCCCGTGGATGCTGCCGCAGAACTCGATAAAGAAGCTACAATTAGGCATGTTGAGGAGGCTCTCGGAGATGGTGGCCATGCGGTGAAACGCATCGGTAACGCTTTTTCGCTCTTATCGCAAATCAAAAACCTTGATGTGGATATTGTGCTCAATATCTGCGAAGGCTTGAGGGGGCGTAACCGAGAATCCGAAGTGCCCGTAATTCTGGAAATGTTCGGTATTCCGTTTATCGGCTCTGACGGTCTCACGTTGGGGATTACTCTCGACAAGTTGGCTTCAAAGAAGTTCTTTTTTGCCGAAGGAATTCCGACACCGCGTTATTTTCAAGCAAAGCCGGGAAACAATCTGGAGAACTTAAACACAATCGGTTTTCCGCTTTTTGTAAAAGCCTCACGGGAAGGAACCTCGAAAGGAATTACCAAAGCCTCACTTGTGCGGACTCCAAAGGAGTTGAAAGAGCAAGTTGATATTGTGCACATGCTGTACAAACAACCGGCTCTTGTCGAGGAATTCATCAGTGGAACTGAATTCACCGTGCTGGTAATCGGGAATGAAAATCCCGAACCAATGCCGGTTATACAGTACATGATGAACAACACACTTGAGCTCGGTGACCGTTTTTACACATCAAAAGATGTTGTCGAAAAGTCAGTGGGCTGTATTTGCCCGACAGACATTCCCAAGAGCCTTGAGAAGAAACTGAAAGACGTTTCCGTTGCCGTGTATGAGGCCGTGGACTGCCGCGATTTTGGAAGGGTGGATTTCAGGGTTGATACCGAGGGAAACCCGTATGTCCTTGAAATCAATCCGCTTCCCAACCTGGGTCCGGAAGATGTGTTCGGCACATTTCCACAAGCTGCGGGTTTGACTTATGCCCAGGCGATAAACAAGATTGTGGACGTTGCCTTAAAGCGCTACGGTATGTGATCTCTCACAGATTAAGTCTTTACAATTCAGTACAAAAAGCCTCCGCCTAAAGTGGAGGCTTTTTTCTTGTGTTACTATAAATCCATGATTTTGAAGGCTAAAAAGCTTTTTCCTGAAGCCATTCTTCCGCACTATGTGCACGAAGGGGATGCCGGGTTGGAATTATACGCCTCTCAGGAAACAACCCTTAAACCCGGTGAAAGAACGTCGGTGCCGACGGGTATCGCGCTTGAAATTCCGGACGGTTACGTCGGGCTTGTGTGGGATAAAAGTGGACTTTCCCACAATCATGGTCTCAAAACCCTTGGCGGTGTCATTGATTCGGGATATCGCGGTGAGGTAAAAGTGGGCGTTATCAATCTTTCTTCCGAAAACTATACGTTTGAAAAGGGACACAAGATTGCCCAAATGCTTGTGCAAAAAATTGAACGTTTGGAAGTAACCGAGGCCGACTCCCTTTCCGAATCGGACCGAGGACACAAGGGTTTTGGAAGCACAGGCAAATAACATGAAAGAAAAACTGGAACGGGTTATCAAAGAAATGCTCAAAAAAGTCGGAATCAAAAACCCGGCAAAAGTCACTATTGAGCGTCCCGCCGACTCTTCCCATGGAGATTATTCCACCAATGTCGCCCTTACATACTGCAAGGACTTTTCGCTTTCTCCTCACGACCTTGCCTTAAAGCTTGCTTCCGAACTTGAAAGACACAAACCCGAAGAGGTTGAAAAAATCGAAATTGCCGGCCCCGGGTTTATCAATTTCTTTCTTTCGAAGCAGTTTCTTGCCGACTCGGTAAAGGAGATTCTCAAACAAAAAAATTCATTTGGCCAAAACAAAACGTTAAGTAAAGAGGGGGTAATGGTTGAGTACACCGACCCAAATCCGTTCAAGGAGTTCCACATAGGTCATTTGATGTCCAATACCATCGGTGAATCAATTTCACGGCTTTTGGAATGGAACGGCGCGAAAGTCAGACGTGCAAATTACCAAGGCGATGTGGGCATTCATGTTGCAAAAGCCTTGTGGGGCAAACTCAAAGACCCCGCATCCTCGTGGGGGCAAACCTACGCTCAGGGAGCGAAACAATATGACGAAAACGAGACAGCAAAAAAAGAAATTGCCGAACTCAACAAAAAAATATACGCCCGGAGCGATACGGAAATAAACAAACTCTATGACCAAGGGAAAAGCGAAAGCCTAAAACAATTTGAAAAAATGTATACGCGCCTCGGAACGAGGTTCGATTTCTTTTTTTTCGAAAGCAGTACGGGAGAATTCGGAAAGGGGATTGTCCAGGAGAATACTCCCGGAATATTTGAAAAAAGTGACGGGGCGGTCGTGTTTAAAGGAGAACCGTACGGACTTCATACTCGTGTGTTTTTAAATTCCGACGGGCTCCCCACATATGAAACAAAAGAATTGGGTCTTGCGGAAATAAAATACGAAAAATACGCATACACGAAATCGATTGTAATTACCGGTAATGAGGTGAATGATTACTTCAAAGTACTGCTTAAAGTGCTTGAACTTATTTCACCCGACTTGGCCTCAAAAACCCTTCATATTTCTCACGGAATGCTCCGCCTACCAGAGGGAAAAATGTCATCGCGAACAGGTAATGTCATCACGGCGGAATCTCTGATTGACGAAGTGAGGGAAAAAGTGAAAGAAAAAGTATCCGACAGGGATTTAACGGACGGAGAGAAAGAAATAATTTCCGAACAGGTGGCGGTTGGGGCGATAAAATATTCGATTCTTAAACAGGCGTCGGGAAAAGATATTATTTTTGATTTTGATAAATCGCTTTCCTTTGAGGGTGATTCAGGCCCTTATCTGCAGTACGCGCATACACGGGCAAAATCAATACTTGTCAAAGCACGGGAAGAGGGAATCAAAGAAGATGCGAGGAAGGGGAATCCAGGCAGTCTTGAGAGATTACTCGTTCACTTCTCCGAAGTGGTTGAGCATGCCGGCAAAGAGCACGAACCGCATTATGTTGTCACGTATCTTACGGAACTTGCGGGCGCTTTTAACAGTTTTTATGCCAAAGAAAAAATTGTCGATTCCAAAGACCTCGCATCAGCCTATAAAGTGGCTCTTACTTCTGCGGTTGCGGCAGTTCTTAAAAACGGCTTAACCTTGCTCGGAATTCCAGCACCCGACAAGATGTAAGGTCGCTCCTGGTCTTTTTTCAGAGCACGGATATTTTCCTGCTAGAAAATTCCTCGAGCTCCCACCAGTCGCGGTCGCTAGTCTCTGAAAAAAGACCACTTGCTTTAAACTTGGAGAAAAAAACCTGAAGGTGGCACAAAATAGACATTGACACACTTAGTATTTAGGTATATTTTTGCATTCAAATAGTTCTTTGATTTTTAACTCTGCAACGCGTTCCCTAGAACATGTTGCCAACGAAAGGAGACATGTCATGAGTGCTATTATGACAAGTCGACAGGCCGCCGAGTTGGATTATGCTTTTGAGCGGAACAGATGGACGTCTGAAGATGTGAAGAAACTAAGTCAAGGTAACATACTTATTCAAGTACTTTCTGTTATCAAGGGGTATGCCGAAGTTCGAATACTGAAACATGTAATTGATTGTAAAAATTATTGTTATACCCCTCACGATGGGTGCAGAGTTCAGAAGTTCCGGAAGGGCGGACTATTCCAATGGGATCCTAAGAAGGTTGAACTTCAGGTCTTCTCCAATGGGAAGTCTGATAGGTATATCGCAAGAAATGAAATCCAAGAAGAGATTGAGAGTAAACCCGTTCTGAACGCAAATGTTCTAGCTTATTTGTTGCTTTACCCTAAACTCATTCCTGATGAGTGGAGAGGTAAGAATGTCCATTTTCCAGGAACGATTTATTATATCAATGGGTTGAGTGATGTAATGCTTTATTTGTGTGAAGTTAAAGGCAGGTGGGCTTGGCTATATACAGAAATCAAGTCTTGTTTCTGGTCTGAAGAAAGTGTCTATGCCGTTATGAAAAAGTAGTCTTCAGTACTACCGAAATAAAACCCTCATTGGTCTGACCAGACCAATGAGGGTTTTTCTTTGCTTACCCTCCTCGGGCTCCGCAAGATTTTTGAAAAGTAAATTCTCGCTTAAAGTGCAAAAGGGGAAATAAACCTAAATATAGGGCCAGAATTGTTTTTGACAAACAGTAAATAATTTGGTACAATTATAGTCGAAGTTTTTTTGATACAGAATAAACAAATCATAAGCGTTTCTATCAGAAACGCTTAAACCCAACTAACAGTTGGAAAGGAGAGTGTGTCATGAAGTATTCAAATCTGGACTTAGGCACAATCGAGGCAGTAATCAACAAACTTGGAGGAATAGAAGGTGTCAAACAGTTTCTTTCTGGTGAATTAACAGTTTCTAAACCAGATTCTAACTGGAGAGAAAAGGATGATTTTATTTTCTTCTCAACCCTTACTCTCCACGATGGTGTATCTCCTAAGTGGATTAAATGCCTTGAAGAAAAAGGTTTCCGGATAGGAGACTGTCTTAAAGCCACTCTTCGTTCGGACGGACTCCAAATCAATCTTTGTTCGCGAGTTTCTTCGTCTTAATATTGGGATTACTTAGTTTCGTTTCCCAACCCCGCCTTTCGTCTAAAAAACGGAAGGCGGTTTTTTTTTATTTCCCTTCAACAAGTTCAGGGTAAACTAAAATTCGCCACATCTTTACCAGAGTAAAACTAAGGCAGGTAGGCTTGCTCCGTACGGGTTATACGGCTAAGATTAGTGGTATGTCGGAAAATCCTCCTAAAAAAAGCGAAATAGCGAGAAAGGAAGAGGAAATTCTTGATTTCTGGAATAAGAATCGGATTTTTCAAAAAAGCCTTGAGAAAAAAGCCCCTCACGGGGATGTTACTTTTTATGACGGACCTCCTTTTGCAACAGGTCTGCCTCACTACGGGCATATTTTGGCTGGAACAATCAAAGATGTGATTCCGCGGTTTGAAACGATGCGCGGGAAGCGCGTACTTCGCCGATGGGGCTGGGATTGCCACGGTTTGCCGATTGAAAATCTTATCGAGCAGGAACTCGGGATAAAAGACAAAAAGGAAATTGAAGCGCTCGGCATTGAGAAATTCAACGAAGCCGCACGGGCAAGTGTTTTACGCTATGACCAACAGTGGCGCAGGCTCATTCCGCGTTCCGGACGATGGGTTGATATGGATGACCAGTACATCACCATGTCGCCCTCATACATGGAGTCCGTCTGGTGGTCTTTTTCCGAATTGCACAAAAAGAAACTGATTTATCAGGGATTCAAATCAATGCATTTGTGTCCGCACTGCGAAACAACACTTTCAAATCTGGAGGTGGCTTTAGGATACAAAGACATCACCGATATTTCCGTAACGGTGAAATTCGAGCTAAAAGACGAACCTGGAACATATCTCTTGGCATGGACAACGACGCCGTGGACGTTGCCTGGGAATGTCGCTTTGGCAGTTAATCCAAATACTGATTACCTAATCGTTAAAGCGTTTAGTGGTTCATCTGAATCCTATGTAATTGCAAAAGAAGCACTTCTTAATCACCTTTTTAAAGGACAGAACTCTCTTTCTTTCATGCAACTTTTTTCCTCTGATGATCACGAATGGTTGGGTGGTGCAAGAGAACAGCATTCCCCGAGAATAAAAGAAATAAAAGCGAAAGACCTTATTGGAAAATCATATAAACCTCTTTTTGATTACTACCAAAACATCCCTCTTGAGAACAAAGAAAGAGGGTGGAAAGTATATGCGGCAGATTTTGTTACCACCGAAGATGGAACGGGAATTGTTCATATAGCCCCGGCCTTTGGTGAAGATGACCTGAACCTCGCGCAGAAAGAAAAATTGCCGTTTATCCAGCATGTCAGCCGTCACGGGGTGTTTGAAAAAGAAGTTACCGATTTTGTGGGGCAATTTGTAAAACCAAAAGACGACCATCAGAAAGCGGATATTGAAATCATTAGACATCTCGCGGGAAAAGGACTTTTGTTTGCCAAAGAAAAAATCATTCACTCATATCCTCATTGCTGGAGGTGTGACACCCCGCTTCTTAACTACGCTTCGGCATCGTGGTTTGTCGCTGTCACGAAATATAAAGACAATTTTATAAAAGAAAACAAAAAAGTCCGCTTCGTTCCCGAGGAAATCCGTGACGGGCGATTCGGAAAGTGGCTGGAGGGTGCCCGTGACTGGGCAATTTCTCGTTCCCGTTATTGGGGTGCTCCGTTGCCCGTATGGATTTGCAATCAATGCAAAGAAATTGCCGTTATCGGTTCCGTTGAAGAACTTAAAAAGAAAACAAAAAGCAAGAATTCATATATTGTCATGCGTCACGGCGAAGCCGAAAGTAATGTTCTCGGGCTTATCAATGGAGACAATTCCACCATTCGCCATCTGACAGAAAAGGGCCAGGGGCAGGTAAAGAAAACAGTAGAGACTCTCAAGGGGAAAATAGACATTATCATCGCTTCACCGCTTACCCGCACCAAAGAAACTGCCGACATTGTTGCCGGAATCATCGGAGTTAAAGAGGTGATAACCGATGACAGATTGAAGGAAGTGCAGACTGGGGAATACAATGGCAAATTGGTTTCGGAATATCAGAACTTCGCCACCAGGGAAGAAAAACTGGAAAAACGACCGCAGGGAGGAGAAAATCTCACCGACGTCAAAAAACGGATGGGAGAGTTTATATACGAAATTGATAAAGAATACGACGGAAAGCGAATTCTTATCATCACACATGAATTTCCCGCCTGGATGTTGTTTGCGGCCGCATATGGCGCTTCCAAAAAAGAAATACTCGCCCTGCACAGTGGGGAAGACTTTTTAAAGACCGCAGAAGCGCGGGTCCTTGATTTTGCGCCGGTTTCTCACAGAAACTACGAGCTCGACCTTCACCGTCCGTACATTGATAACGTTGAATTTACGTGCAAATGCGGAGGGAAAATGAAACGGATTCCGGAGGTGTTTGACACATGGTATGAATCGGGCTCGATGCCGTACGCCAGTCACCACTACCCGTTTGAAACAAAACAATTTGACGCTAAAAAAGGTTTTCGTTTCCCCGCGGATTTTATTGCTGAAGGTATTGACCAGACGAGAGGATGGTTTTACTCGCTCCTCATGCTTTCCGTGGGCCTCTTTGGAAAAACGCCGTACAAAAATGTTGTCGTAAACGGTACTATTCTTGCCGAAGACGGACAAAAAATGTCCAAACGTCTCAAAAACTACCCCGATGTCGAAGCAATACTCGATACATATGGTGCCGATGCGATGCGATACTACATGCTTTCTTCTCCCGTTGTTCGCGGAGAAGACCTGGCATTTTCCGAGAAAGGTCTTGACGAGGTGGTCAAAAAACTGAGCCTGCGTCTGCAGAACGTCTGCTCATTTTATGAAATGTACGCCCAATCCTCCGTAGAAAGCGCTTCAAATTCAAAAGACATTCTCGACTTGTGGATTCTTTCCCGCCTTTCTCAAACGCGCGACATGATTACCGATTCCATGGAGACATACGCTCTTGATGCGGCAACACGGCCTATCCTTGATTTTGTTGACGACCTTTCCACATGGTATCTTCGCCGTTCCCGAGAACGATTCAAAGGAGACGACGAGAAAGACAAAACTGCGGCACTTGCGACAACGCGTTTTGTACTCCAGGAATTTTCAAAATTAATGGCCCCATTCATGCCCTTTATTGCCGAAGAAATTTATCTTAAAGTGGAAGGAGAAAAAGGAAAAGAAAGTGTCCATCTTGAAAACTGGCCGACAAAAGAGAAAGCGGATTCCCGCATTGTCGAGAACATGAAAGAAGCCAGGCATGTCGTTTCTTTGGGCCTTGAAGCGCGCGCGAAGTCGGCAATAAAAGTCCGTCAACCGCTTTCACACATAATTGTTAAAACGCTTTCTCTGAAAGGGAAAAACGAATACCTCCAACTTATTCTCGATGAGTTGAATGTAAAAGAAATTCGTTTTGATGATAAACAGCAAGACGAGGTCTTTCTTGATACAAACATAACATCCGAACTTAAAATCGAAGGAGAGCAACGCGACCTCATCCGCGCTATTCAGGATTTCCGAAAAGCGAAAGGGTTTGATGCGAAAGACAAAATAATGCTTATTGTTTCCACGGACGAAACAGGGAAACAGTTCGTTGATGAATATAAAGCCGGACTTTCAAAAACTACGGGACTCTCCGATATCAAATACAAATCTATTGAAGGAGAAGCTGTCAATATCGGTGGTATGTCATTTGTTTTTTCCGTGGAGCGTTAATTATGTATCACATCTATCACACTGAAGCATTTGTCATTGGAGGAACCGCCCATGAAGAAGGGAGCCGCCGCGTATATCTTTTTACCCGCGACCTCGGGCTCATACACGCCCTTGCCCAGGGAATACGGGAAGAAAAATCAAAATTACGGTACTCGCTTCAACCCTACTCGCACACCCACGTGTCTTTGGTGCACGGAAAGACGTGGAGAATAGTTTTTGCCCATACCCAGTCGAATTTTTTGCACTATTTCGGTCATTTATCCGGGCAGTCGCTCGCGCTTGTCCGTATCCTTTCTCTTGTCCGCAGCCTTGTCGTGGGAGAAGAGAAGAACGCCGAACTGTTTTCCATTCTAAAAAACGGATTTCAATTTCTTAAAAGCAATCATACCGAACGGGAAATCAACGCACTAGAGCATCTGATGGTTCTAAAAATGCTCAAAAACCTCGGCTACCTTCCCGCGTCACCCGATTTCGACGTGATAAGCGTAGATGCGGAGTTTAACGACAAAATGCTTGATTCGGTTTTTTCCGTGCAGGCAAAAGCGCTCCGCTTCATAAACACCGCCTTGGCTGAAAGCCAACTACTGCCTAAAAAATCCCCCGTGCTATAATTTTTCAAATGGAACCGACCTCTCCCGAAAATAAAATAAACAAACTCAAAGATAATCTTTATTCGAGGAAATTCATACCGCAGTCTCCGTACGACCACTCGAAAATGAGCGAGAAAAAGTATGAGGTTGGTGGAGAGTGGAAACACGACCAAATTTCTGTTGACGAGGCGCTTAGAGAGAAAAAAGTTCCCCAAAAACGCTCATGGCTCACCATTCTTTTTGTTGGCGCCGCCGCCTTCTTTCTTCTTTCCGTCGCTACGGCCGTGTATATGTTTTACGGAGGTTCCATTATCGTTTCTTCAAAAAATGTTGATATTTCCGTGGTTGGCCCAATTTCCGTTCAGGGAGGCGAGGAGTTGACGCTTGATATTCTCATACACAACAAAAACACCGCCGCGCTTGAATCCGCCGTCCTTACGGTTGAATATCCCCTCGGAACAAAAACCGTCGGAAATTTGGAAGAAGAACTTCTTCGTGACAGGGAAGGCCTCGAGATTATTCCCGCGGGCGGAGTTGTCAAAAAAACCGTCAAAGCCGTTTTATTCGGTGAGAAAGAGAATATAAAACCGATTAAAATCACTCTTGAGTACCGCATCACGGGATCAAACGCCATCTTCGCAAAAGAAATCAATTACGACGTAACTATCAGTTCGTCTCCCGTAACACTGAGCCTCAATTATCCCCCGGAAGTAAATGCCAATCAGCCGTTTCAGATAGAAATGACAGTTACATCAAACTCAAACGATATTTTGCGGAATCTTTTGCTCAAGACCGAATATCCGTTCGGTTTCCGTTTTGACTCCTCCGTCCCGCAAAGCATATCGGAAAATATGCTCTGGAGAGTAGGGGACCTTGAACCGGCGGGGCAAAGAAAGATAGTTATTACGGGGCGGATTGAAGGACAAAACGAAGAAGAACGCACATTTCGTTTCGATGTCGGCATCGCAAGCAAAGATGACAATAAAACAATCGGCGTTAATTTTCTTTCCATACTTCAGTCGGTTCTCATAAAGAAGCCGTCCGTTGACCTTGCGTTAAAAATAAATCAAGAAGATACACAAGAATACATCGCTCCCATTGGGACCAAAATCCCGCTTACCATTGAATGGTTCAACACCTTGCCTGTTAACGTCTTGAACGGAACACTTGAGGTCAAGCTTTCAGGTTCGGCGCTCGACAGAGCAAGTGTCGTTGCCAAAAACGGAGGTTTCTACCGTTCAATAGACAATACCGTCTTGTGGGATAAGAACGGGTATTCTTTCCTCGGCGACCTCGGACCCAAGAAAACGGGCTCGGTCAGTTTTGATTTCTCACTTGTTAAGGAATTGTCGACGGTAAACGCTTTGCGCAATCCCGAAGTGCTTATCGAAGCGACATTCAAAGGCACCCGTTTTTCCTCCGATGGTACATCGGAGGAAGTGATTTCGACTGTAACAAAGAGGATAAAAGTTTCCTCCGGTCTTGTTGCGACCGGACGTGTCGTATATTCGACGGGTCCTTTCTCAAACAGCGGGCCTATTCCTCCCAAAGCCGAAGTGCCGACAACGTACAGCGTTATTCTTGCGGTCACAAACTCCGTGAACTCTTTGTCGGACGTTGTACTGCATACGTCGCTTCCTCCGTACGTGTCTTGGCTCAATAAGATCGATACTGCGTCCGAAAGCATTACATTCGATCCGTCCACCCGCGAACTCGTATGGAATATCGGAGATGTTCCCGCGGGCACTGGTATATCCCTTCCAGTGCGTCAAGTGGCGCTCCAGGTAAGTTTCTTGCCGAGTTTGGGGCAAATAGGCGCAAGCCCTATTCTTTTGAATGCGACAAAAATAAGCGGCAAAGACACATTCACTGGCACGACGATTCAAAACGAAATCAACGCCCTTACGACCAAAATGAGTACCGACCCGAACGCATTTCAAGGCCACGACAGAGTCACGCAATAAAAGCCAGGCTTTTGTTGCCGTCGCTGGTTCGGAAATGATAATGTAAGAACATTCTCAATTTCACTCACTACGCTAGGCAATGACACCCCTGTCCACTTGTGAAATCGGAGGGAGAACGTAAAGTTAATGACTATGGCATCGGAGACACTAATGGAAAAAATAATATCCCTTTCAAAACGCCGTGGTTTTATATACCAAGGCTCCGAAATTTATGATGGACTGGCGGGAACGTGGGACTACGGACCTTTGGGTGTGGTTTTGAAGCGCAATATCGAATCTTTATGGAGAAAGCAGTTCGTGGATGAAAGAGATGATATGTATGAGTTGGAAAGTGCCTTGATTATGAATCCGAAAGTATGGGAGGCTAGTGGGCATGTTGAAGGTTTTTCCGACCCTTTGGTGGAGTGTCAGAAATGTAAAGAGAAATTTAGGGCAGATTATCTAATAAACACAGCATCGGATCTTGAGGCGGTAAAAAAAGAATGGTATAGACGTGCAAAAAAAATTGATGATGAAATTCAAGCATTACCCTCTTTTAAAGCAAAAGAGGTCTTTCAGCAGTTCGATCCTATTTTAGAGAAAATAAAAGATGATAAAGAAATTACTTCTGAGCAAAAAATTGCTTTTAATAAAATCTACATAAGAGCAATCAATCATGCCATAGAGGCAAACGAAGCAAAGATGGAAGTTATAGAGAAAAAGATGGATATTTTGAAAGAATTAATAAACTCAGAAAGTTATATTGGCTTAGTCTTTCATGATTATTTAAACCGATTTGTATCATGCCCAAGATGTAGAGCGCAAGAAAAATGGAAATCTCCAACTGCTTTCAACATGATGTTTGAGACCCATATAGGGGCCGCACAGGACGACGCTTCCATGACCTATCTTCGTCCGGAGACCGCACAGGGAATGTTTGTTAATTTTAAAAATATTATCGACTCGTTTCATCCGGAATTACCGTTCGGTATTGCTCAAATAGGGAAGGCCTTCCGAAACGAAATCGCTCCCCGCGACTTTATGTTCCGTTCGCGCGAATTTTCGCAGATGGAAATAGAATATTTCGTCCGGGAAAATGAGTGGGAAAAACATTTTGAAATGTGGCGCAAGGAAATGCTTTCATGGATGGGACGCATCGGACTGTCACCCGCGTCCGTTCACGAATACGAAGTTCCTGCCGAAGACCGTGCGCATTACTCCAAACGAACGATTGATTTTGAATTTGAGTACCCGTTCGGAAAGAAAGAGTTATACGGCCTTGCGTACCGCACCGATTTTGACCTCAAAAATCATATGGAAAAAAGCGGGGTGGATTTGCGTTACTACGATGAAAAAGCAAATGAGCGCTTTCTCCCGCACGTTATCGAGCCCACCTTCGGCATTGACCGAACGGTTATGGCTGTTCTTGCCAGTTCGTACACCGAAGATGAGATGGGGGAGGAGAAACGGGTAGTGTTGAAGTTTCCGTACACCCTTGCCCCGATTAAGGTGGCGGTCTTTCCTTTGCTTAAAAATCGCCCCGAACTCATTGAAAAGGCAAAAAGCGTATTTGCGAAAGTTAAACAAACCATTCCCTCGGCTATTTTTGACGACAATGGCAATATAGGAAAACGATACCGAAGGCAGGACGAAATAGGCACGCCGTTTTGCGTTACCGTTGATTTCCAGACGCTTGAGGACGGAACCGCAACCGTCCGGGAAAGAAATAGCGGAAAACAGGAAAGAATTTCGATTGACGAACTCTCGTCTTCCTTAAAAGCTGAATAGTATATAAAAATAAAGGGCAAAAGCCCTTTTTGGAATAAAAAAACGGCCTTTTAAAATCTGATATTTAAGGCCGTTTTTCTACCTTCTTTCTACCTTTTGAAATGTTCCACTTTTCACGGAACGCCTTCGCACCTCCGTTTGCGATATAATGTTCCGTAAAATCATCCAAAGATGGAGGACGTCTGACTCCGAAATTCCTGAACTCCTCCCAGGTAACATGCTTGTTGAAATCCGAGAGAATTTCCCTGCTTTGAGATGACAGGAATTCCTCGAATTCCTCTTTAGGTACTTCTCCCTCCTCCTTTATGTTACACAACGCGTGTTGCTCCTCGATCTGTGCTCTGATTTTTTCGGCGAGCTTGCGTTCTTCCAGGGGCAGGTCAATAAGTTTCATAGAGCCACCTCCTTTCTGATGATAAATTCTATATTAAGAACATATTAAAAAACAGAGGCTAACTGTTCACTTCTACCTTTAATTATATCATTATTTTACATAAAGTCAATGATTATTTTCTCTAATCAAGGCCCTAATATATGCTACAATCGCCATTACGCTTCTAATATTTTTTAGACCATGAAATTTAATCAAACCACTCTTCCAAACGGACTCAAAATTATCACTATTCCTTTGCACGATGCCCCTACGGTAACCGTTTTGGTCATGGTTGAAACAGGTTCGAAATACGAAACAAAAAATATAAATGGATTGTCGCATTTTCTCGAACACATGTGTTTTAAAGGAACAAAGAAACGCCCGAGTGCACTTGTCATCAGCCACGAACTCGACGCCCTCGGTGCTCAGTCAAACGCGTTTACTTCACAGGAGTTTACCGGATATTTTGCTAAAGCGCACAAGAAACACTTTCTCACCCTGCTTGATGTTGTTTCCGACATTTATCTCAATCCGGTATTCAATGAAAAAGAAATTGAAAAAGAAAAAGGCGTCATTATAGAAGAAATAAACATGTATCAGGACATGCCCCAACGGCACATCTATGATTTGTTTTTTGAACTTTTGTATGGCGACCAGCCTGCCGGTTGGCCCATTGCCGGTCCCAAAGAAAACATACGAATTCTTTCCCGCAAGGATTTTATTGATTACCGCGCCGCTCATTATGTTGCCTCCGGAACCGCTGTTATTGTTGCGGGTAACATAAATGAAGAAGAGACAAAAGAACATATTGTCCGGCTGTTTTCCGCAATCCCCGCAACACCGAAAGAAGACAAAAAACCGGTTGTTGAAAAACAGGAAAAACCTGAAATTCTCGTCAAGCACAAAGACACCGACCAAACGCACCTGATGCTCGGAGTGCGGGCCTTCCCGATACATCACCCCGACGCTCCAACACTGCGGGTTTTGAGTACCATATTGGGTGGGGGAATGAGCAGCCGCTTGTTTCAAAAACTTCGTGAGCAGATGGGTGTTGCGTACTATGCCCGTTCGGAAGCCGATTTTTACACGGACCACGGCCATCTTGCGATTACAACTGGTGTTGATAAAAAACGCGTTGAGGAGGTCCTGTCAGAGATTTTGCAAGAACTTGACCGTTTGAAAAAAGAACCCGTGCCGCAAAAAGAGCTCGACAAAGCAAAAGATTACCTTGTCGGAACGATGTATTTGGAACTTGAATCATCAGATTCAATAGCGGAGTATTACGGATACCAGAACGCGCTCCGACGTCCTCTTCAAACGCCCGAAGAGTTTGCGGATAAAATAAAAGCGGTAACGGCGGAGGATATTATTCGCGTTGCCAAGGATATAATAACCAACTCTCGCCTCAACTGTGCGGTGATTGGAGACATTTCTTCTCCCGATATGCTTAGAGAAAAACTTGTTCTGCCTTCATAAAAGGCCATAGGCATTCTCTTCTCATCGCAGAAGAGCGGTGTTATCATAGCAATATGAATTCAAAAGACGTCACGGTCCACGTTGACGCGGGGAGTGTGGTAAAAGCTATCGCCATTCTTGCGCTTGCCTACGTGCTCTTCATCCTCCGCGACCTGCTTCTCGTTATTTTGACCGCGGTTGTGTTTGCCTCCGCTGTTGAGCCAATAACCAAGTGGTTTGTGGGATATAGATTCCCGAGATTACTTGCGGTGATTCTGATTTATCTCGGCCTTGCCGTTTCCCTTACCCTTACGTTCTACCTTCTCTTTGTTCCGGTTCTCAACGAAGCCTCAAACGCGCTTTCTTCTCTGTCTCAGTACATCAGTACGGTAAATACCGACGCGCCCGTTGTTTCCAGTTCTTTTCTTGATGCGAATCCGGCAATAAGACAATTTTCAGGAAGTTTTTCTCTCAAAGAAATTGCCCAGCAAATCAACCTCGTGGTTTCAAACGTTTCGGGGGGCATTTTTAACACCATAAGTCTCGTGTTCGGAGGACTATTGAGTTTTCTCCTCATACTCGTGCTTTCTTTTTATCTTGCCGTTCAGGAAGACGGAATTCCCGTGTTTTTGAATATGGTAACGCCGGCGCGCCACCGTTCGTACGTCATAAGTTTGTGGCGCCGTGCCGAGAAAAAAATAGGTCTGTGGATGCAGGGGCAATTGGTGCTCGTTGTTTTGGTTGCGGTTTTAATTTACCTCGGCCTTACGCTTTTAGGCGTTGAGCATGCACTTCTGCTCGCCATTCTTGGAGGTATTCTTGAAATTATTCCGCTTTTTGGTCCGGTTATCTCATCTATTCCGGCAATTCTTACCGCCTTTTCCCAGGACGGCTGGTCGCTTGCCTTAATAGTTATGGGTCTTTACATCATTATCCAACAGTTTGAAAACCAGCTCATTTATCCTCTTGTTGTCAAAAAAGTGGTGGGAGTTCCGTCAATTGTTGTTATCCTTGCCCTTATTATTGGGGCTAAACTCGGCGGTTTTTTGGGGATTCTTTTATCCGTACCACTTGCGGCGATTTTGCTTGAATTTTTAAATGACCTTCAGCGCGACATGCTTCACCCGGAAAAAAACGCCTAAGTCATGGAATCACGAAAGCCTTTCTATATAACAACGACACTGCCGTATGTGAATGCAAAGCCTCATCTAGGACATGCGGTTGAGCTTGTTCGTGCCGACGTCGCAGCCCGACACAAAGCCTCTCTCGATTTTGACGTTTTTTTTAACACGGGTACCGATGAGCACGGACAAAAAATTGCGGAGATTGCGAAAAAAGAAAACATCGATACGCAAGTTTTTGTTGACAAAATGGCCGAACACTTCAAGGAGTTTTGCTCCGCTCTTGCGGTGGGAACGGGGGACTACACTTTTTCGTTTATACGTACAACCAACGCACAGCACGTCTCTGCCGCGCAGGAATTTTGGCGACAAAGCAAAGAAAAAGGTTTTATTGAAAAGAAAAAATATACCGTTAAATACTGCGTCGGGTGCGAGCTTGAAAAAACGGATTCCGAGCTTGTTGACGGACGATGTCTTCTACATTCCAATAGGGAAATAGAATTAAGGGACGAGGAAAATTATTTTTTTAAATTCTCCTCATTTCAAAAACAACTTCTTAATTTGTATCATAGCCGTTCCGATTTTGTTGTACCCGCGACACGTCTCAATGAAATAGAAGCGTTTGTTTCCCGCGGACTGGAAGATTTCAGTATTTCCCGCCTCAAGGAAAAAATGTCCTGGGGCATTCCTGTGCCCAATGACCCCGACCACGTCATGTATGTGTGGTTTGATGCACTCGTTAATTACATTTCCGCGATAGGCTGGCCGCAGGACAAAGAAAAATTTAATAAATGGTGGAATGAAACCGGGGGTGTTGTGCAATACTGCGGCAAAGACAATCTGCGCCAGCAGGCGGCCATGTGGCAGGCTATGCTTATGTCTCTTGGTATTACTCCTTCAAAACAAATTGTCATTGACGGCTTTGTAACCGGAGAAGGAGGAGTAAAAATGTCCAAGTCACTTGGTAATGTCATAGACCCGCTTGAAATCGTGAAAGAGTACGGCACCGATGCCCTCCGCTATTACGTGCTCCGAGAATTGCATCCGTTTGAAGACAGTATTTTTACTTCTGAAAGGTTTAAGGAAACCTATAATGCCAATCTTGCGAATGGCCTCGGTAATTTGGTCTCCAGAGTAATGAAAATGGCCTCAACCTATAACATAAGACTTCCCAAAGACGCAGTAGCTGGGCAATCACCTGAGTTTGAGAAAAAAATCAACAGTTTTGATTTAAAGGGAGCAATGGATTTTATTTGGGCCGCCCATATTATGTATGATGACGCATACATACAAAAAGAAGAGCCATTTAAAAAAATAAAAACTGACCCTGAAAAAGCGAAAATAGATATAGAATTCTTACTGACCGATTTATTTACCATTGCTAATCATCTCTCATCATTTATGCCTGAAACCTCCAAAAAAATACTATCTCTTCTCAAAGAAAATAAAGCGCCTGAAACCCCACTCTTTCTCCGAAAGCAATGAGGCCCGATTTTTTCGATATACATTCTCATATTCAATTACCCGAATTCGATTCCGACAGAGATGCGGTAATACAGCGTTTACGCGAACAAAATACGTGGACTATTACTGTCGGCACCGACAAAGAAAGCTCAAAGAAGGCCGTAGAATCAACACAATTGTTTTCCGGCATATTCGCTGCAATCGGCCAGCATCCAACGGATGATTCGGAGGCAATATTTGACGAATCTTTTTATTCACAACTTGCCACAGACCCTAAAACGGTTGCCATAGGGGAGTGTGGACTCGATTATTTCCGTGCCAAAGACGATTCGCGTGAGGAAAAAAAACGGCAGAAAGAAATCTTTGAATCGCATATTGAACTTTCTCTTACACACAACAAACCCCTCATGGTTCATTGTCGGGATGCATACGAAGACGTGCTCGATATTCTTGAACTTAGACACAAAGAAGCAGGGGGGAATTTGAAAGGCAACGTTCATTTTTTTGCTGGTAACGTGGACATTGCGCGCAGATTCCTTTCCATCGGTTTTACATGCTCATTTACCGGAGTTATCACGTTTACCCCGGACTATGACGAAGTCATTTCCTACATACCCCTTGAATCAATCCTTTCGGAAACTGACAGTCCGTTTGTCGCTCCTGTGCCGTTTCGGGGAAAACGATGTGAGCCATCTTTTGTTTCATATGTTGTTGAGCGCATCTCACAGATAAAAAACATTTCTTTGGACGAAGCAAAAAAAGCCATGGTTGATAATGCCTTCCGGGTTTTTCCCCTTTCATCCCTACACTAGAAGCTTTTTCTTGCGAGAGAACTGGCTTTATGATAGTCTTTCTCCTATCTTGGCTCTTCCGCCTACGCAAGGGTAATAGAGATTAAAGATAAAAAATTATGAAAAAAGAACAACCAGAAAACGCTGAAAGCATGCGAATATACGAGGTTGGTTACAGTCTCATTCCGACGCTTCCGGAGGAAAAACTTTCTGAAACCGTACTCGGTATAAAATCAGCCATTGAAGAAAAACGAGGCGTTCTGATTTCGGAAGATTTTCCGAAAATGAAAGCGCTTGCCTACACATTAAGCAAAACGTCAGCAGGAAGACGGGAGCACTTTACCCACGCATATTTCGGATGGATGAAATTTGAACTCTCACGTGACGAAGTAACCTCGCTCAAAGAAAAATTACAGAACGACCCCCTTATTGTGCGTCTTATCCTTATTGAAACAGTACGGGAAAACACACTTGCCACATTGCGTACCCCTTTAATCAGAAAAACGGAGGAGCCTAAAAAAGATATGCCAAAGCAGGAAGTTTCCCAGGAAGAGTTGGATAAAAGCATAGAAAAACTTGTCGGTGACGCGAAAACAGAAGCGTAGACAGAGAAAATAAAGGGAGATATAGTTAAAACGTCATTCAATCAAAAGACTTAGATTATGTATCTTAACAAAGCACTTCTTATCGGAAACCTTACGCGTGACCCTGAAATGCGCTCGCTCCCATCGGGAGTTAAGGTAACTTCTTTTTCTCTTGCGACCAATCGCGTATGGAAAGATAAGGATGGTAACCGCCAGGAAAATACCGATTACCACAACATTGTTGTATTTGGGAAGCAGGCTGAAACAGTTGCCCAGTATTTGAAGAAAGGAAGTTCCGCCCTTGTTGAAGGGAGAATGCAAACCAGAAGCTGGGATGCCCAGGACGGTTCAAAAAAGTATCGAACAGAAATTATCGCAGACCGAATTCAGTTTGGTCCGCGTAGAGAGGGAGGCACTCCTGCTCCCACTACGCCAGCATCGAAAGACAAGGAACCTCAGCCGGAAGCAGAGGCTCCCGGAGGAGGAATAGATTATCCGCAAGAAGAAATTAACCCAGACGACATTCCATTTTAACCAATATGAAACAGTGTTTTTTCTCACAAAATAATATAAAGCACATCGACTATAAGGATATAGAAATCCTCAAAAAATTTCTCAATCCCCACGGCCGACTGCTTTCCAGTAAAAAGACGGGAGTAAGCGCCAAGAATCAACGCAAGCTTTCTATGGCAGTGAAGCGTGCCCGATATATGGCATTATTGCCTTACGTCTCTCACTAAAAAACGCCCTTAGGGGCGTTTTTTGCTTTACATAAATAAAAACACTGTTTTTTACGCGGATTTCTCTCCCTCTTCCAGTTAGAGTGAAGAATCTCTTTTTCAGAGACTAGCGAGCGCGACGGCGCGAACTCGAGGAATTTTCTAGTAGGAAAATATCCGTACTCTGAAAAAGAGATTACGAACGGCCTTTTATGATACACGTTCCGCGTATTCTCCGGTCTCGGTGTTCACTCTTACAATGTCTCCTTCTTTTATAAACAGGGGAGCGCTCACAATAACGCCCGTTTCAAGAGTGATTTGCTTGTACGCACCTTGCGCGGTATTTCCTTTTACCGCTCCGGGGGCTTCCGTGACTTTCAGTTCCACCTTCATAGGTATATCAACACCGATAATGTTTTCATTGAAATAAATCCCCGTAACGATGGAATTTTGTTTCATAAAACGTATTTTATCTCCGACAAGATTTTCTGAAAGGGTAAAACGATTACTTGCATCATCTTCTTTGCAGAACCAATGCTCGCCCTTATTGCTGTACAAAAATTTCAAATTTTCCTTTTCCACCTCCGCCTCCTCAACTTTTTCGGATTGGTGAAAAGATCGCTCAACCACTTTTCCCGAAAGAAAACTTTTCAGCTTCGTTTGATTGACGGGCTTTCTTTTTTGCATGCGAAATACGCGTGACGAAAGAACCTCAAACGGTTCACCGTCAAGAATGATGAATTTTTTTACGCCGATTTCGTTATATGCCAACATAAAATATAAACCCGGTTAAGGCTCTAGCATAGTCATAAAAGACTTATGCGTCAATATCCTTCCGCAAGTCTCTTTTTAATTTCCGAAAGAAGGCTTTTTGAGACAGTGGCGTTTTCCTTCAAAAATGTCCGTGTCGCGTCATACCCGCGTCCAAGTTTAAGGTCTCCGAACGAGTATCCTCCCGCGGAGCTTTTCTCAACGAGCTTCATTCTCTCTCCGAGGGCGATAATTTCACCCTCCCTTGAAATCCCTTCGTTATACATAAGGTCGAATTCCGTCTGTCGAAAAGGGGCGGCCACCTTGTTTTTTACCACTTTTGCCCGAATGCGCGAGCCCATGACTTCCTCACCTTTTTTTATCTGAGCGATACGGCGGATATCAATGCGTACTGACGTGTAGAATTTGAGTGCCTTGCCTCCCGGTGTTGTTTCCGGATTTCCGAACATCACACCAATTTGCATTCTGATTTGGTTGATAAAAATAACGATTGTTTTTGTTTTAGCGACAATGGCTGTAAGTTTGCGGAGTGCTTGGGACATAAGGCGGGCCTGCTTGCCCACATGATACGCCCCCATTTCTCCTTCAATTTCATCTTTAGGCGTAAGGGCTGCAACGGAATCAATGACGATAACGTCGATTTTCCCCGAACGAACAAGACTTTCGACAATTTCAAGAGCTTGCTCTCCCGTGTCGGGTTGTGAGATGAGAAGCTCGTCAATTTTCACTCCGAGGCGTTTCGAGTATTCCGGATCCATAGCATGTTCGGCATCAATAAAGGCGCAGATACCCCCTTGTTTTTGCGCTTCGGCAATCACATGCAAAGAGAGTGTCGTCTTTCCCGATGATTCGGGACCAAAAATCTCAACGATGCGTCCCCGGGGCAATCCTCCGACACCAAGGGCGGCATCGAGCCCGAGAGAACCTGTTGAAACGGAATTGACGTTTACCTTGGGTTTTTCACCCAACATCATAATGGCTTCGTTACCGAACTTTGTCTTAATGCTTTTTATTGTCTCTGATATTGCAATATTATCCTTCGCTACCTTTTGTTTGCTCGTTTTCTTTATCATATTCTTTCAGAATAAGTTCTAAAAATGTTTCCTTGACTCGTCCGAACCTGTCAGACCCCGAAAACTTAATTATATTATAGCCTGAAGACAAAAGCAGTTTCTCCTTAAAAAAACCCTCCTCGTCAATAAAGATGGGTCTGTCATTCAACTGTATGGAGGAGATGTTTTTACTCGTACCCCAAATCTCAACAAGGGGAGAGGCGAACGTGGCGCCATTTATAGGGGAACGCACCGAAAGTATCGGCCCCTCAATAAGGCTTTGACCTTGATGAAACAAGTATATGGCCAAGACAAAAACCGCTACACAGCCGGCAAATACCTTTAATAAAAATAAACCCCGCGCGCTCATACGGTTTCTTCCCCGTTAGGGGGGAGATTTTGGTTTTCTCTGGAAAGAGGTTCGAGGACCTCACGTGGCTTGGCACCGTCGCCCGGACCAATAACACCTCGCTCTTCAAGAATATCTATGAGTCGCGCGGCGCGGGCGTAACCGACGCGGAGTTTTCTTTGCAAATAGGAGGTGGAAGCCTTTCCCGCTTCCAAAACCACTTCCCGAGCCTCTTCGTATAGGGGATCGTCTTCATCATTCTCCAAACTTGCGTCAAAGATTGAATTTCGCGTGGTTTCATTTGAAAAATCTATTTCGGAGGGTAGTGCGTCTTTGTATCCGTCTTTAAGGTAAGAAACAGTTTTCTTGACCTCGCCCTCTGAAATGAAGGCGGACTGAAGACGAACCGGTTTTGACATATCCCCCGAGAGATACAGCATGTCTCCGGCACCCAAAAGTTTTTCCGCTCCTCCGCCATCGAGAATGGTTCTGGAGTCTATCTGTGACGAAACCTGTAACGCGACACGCGTGGGGATGTTTGCTTTGATGAGTCCCGTAATGACGTTTACGGAAGGCCGTTGCGTCGAAAGAATCAAATGTATACCTACCGCCCTGCTCATCTGAGCAAGTCGCACGACGGCCGCTTCAAGTTCTCGCGGGTACGACTGCATAATATCGGCAAGTTCATCAATGACGATAATAATATAGGGCATGAGTTCGGGCAGTTTTTCTTTTTCCGCACCGTCCTGTTTTTTGTTTTTCATCTTCTCAAGTTCGGGTTCGAGAATATTTTTATGATACGACTCAATGTCGCGTACAGACTCCGCTTCCAGAATGTCATATCTTCGGTCCATTTCCTTGGCGGCCCACTTGAGGGAAAGGATAGCTTTTTTTGCTTCGGTTACGACTGGGGTAAGCAGATGGGGGATACCGTTGTACAAGGTCAACTCAACGCGTTTTGGGTCAATCATTATGAACTTCAGGTGCTCGGGGGCGTTCCTAAAGAGAAGAGAGTTGAGAAGCGCGTGGATTGTGACCGACTTACCGGAACCTGTCGCACCTGCAATTAGAAGGTGAGGCATTTTTGCCAAATTCGCAAAATGAGACTTCCCCGTTACTCCTTTACCCAAAGCCATCAACAAAGATTTTCCGGAAGACTGAAATTCTTCCTCGGAAAGCAACGAACCCAAGCCTACAATTGTTTTGGTTGTATTCGGGATTTCAATGCCGACAAGTGATTTTCCTGGAATGGGTGCTTCAATACGCAAGGGGTGAGCGGCAAGAGCAAGAGCCAAATCGTTTTGTAGTGCGACGATACGCGACAACTTCATTCCCTCTGCCGGCTTCAGAGCGTATCGCGTAACGGACGGCCCGATTGAAATTTCATCCATCTCCACTTGAATGCCAAAATTTTGCAACGTACGTTTTATAATATTGGCATTTGCTTTAATGTCTCCAACGCCCGGTTTTCCTCTGTCCCTTTCAAAGATACTCAACGGTGGTGGGGAATAGTCCGCAAGACTGAATGCGGTTGCTCCGACGGCGAAGCCATCTTCCTCCGTTTCTTTTTCTTTCTTCGCAGGCTTTTGTTGCTCGATTTTTTCTTCCAGTTTCTTGCCGTTCATCTGATCTTCATTGCCGGGAAGATGTATTTTTTCATTTTCCTCTTTCGATAATACTCCGACAGTGTCTTCTTCTTTTTTCTTCATAAAGTATCTCCAGAAAAACAGCGAATCAACCGTAAGGACAATATTGAAAAGAATAATGAGGGAAATAACGCTTAAGGCAAGAAGGAAAATGAATGAGGCATACACGTCAAAAAGAGAGATGAGAGGGGAAGATACCACGTTACCCAAAAATCCTCCCTTGCCTTCGGCAACAATATTAATGAGGCCAAGACCGGAGAAGGTAAGCAGTAACGCTCCAAGAGTTTGGGAAAATGCAAAACTTTTTTTAAGGGATTTAAGAAAAGAAAGTGACAGAAGAATACATACAATCGGTAAAAGGAAATAGCCTATGCCTGCAAGTTTGGTGAGAAGTGTGTAAACCGCTTTACCCGCGATTCCTGCCGCGTTATTCCCTGACGAGCCGTGGAAAGATGCAAGGGCAAGAAAAATACCCATGGCAAAAAAAACAACGGCAAGTATTCCCTGGATGATTTCATCTTTTAGTCCTGTCTCTCCTTCATGTTCTGTACTGGATTTCTTCTTTCTTTTTGCCATACAAAGCGGGACTCCCAAATCTTAATTTTTAAATTGTAACATATAGGGACGCAAACAAAAATTCCCGAAAAACCTTATTTTTCAACGTTTTAACGGTCTTGACATCTTGTAAAAAGACATAAAAAGACACTATTTACTTTCCCAATTCAGTGGTGTATAATAAAAGACAAAGTTATTTCTTTTTATAAAAGACATTTTATATAAAAGACAAAAATATCTACAATAAAAAACGATGAATCCCGAAAAAGACATTAACGAAAAAAACAAGGAATTATCAACCATAATCTCCGAAAACAATGTTTCTATAAAAGACAGGGATATTTTTTTTATATATAAAAAAATTGAAAAAATAGTCGCGGCTCTGTATCTTGTGACTACCGTCCTTGAAGATAAAGAACCGGTGAAATGGGATATAAGACAAAAATCCCTTGAGCTTCTTTCGTTTAATTTGCATTTAAAAGACAGTTTTATATCGGAAAGAAACCGAATGTTGCCAATCTTGAGAGACCTGTGCGATACCATTCTTTCGTATCTGTCCATATGCTATGTTTCAGGCTTAATTTCTGAAATGAACTTCTCGATTTTGAAGAAGGAAATTTCGTTCTCCTCAGCTTTCATAACTGAAAACCTGAACAAAGAAAAACGCCTTTTGGCGAGCGACTTCTTTTCTGTTGATGTCCCCAAGGACATCGAAAAAAGGGTTCAAACTGATGTAAAAGACAGTTTCCAATATAAAGGACATAATTTTGAATCTAAAAAAGACAGTACAGAAGGTAGTTTGGGTCGCAGACATAATTGGACTCCGAATGAGAAATCTTTCCAAGGCTATCCTTCTTTTACGTCAAAGAAAAACGACAGAAAAAAGAGCATAATAGAAATTGTGCGGGTGAAAAATGCCGTAAATATAAAAGACGTTTCATCGATGATTAAGGGGTGTAGTGAAAAAACAATACAGAGAGAGCTGCTTGCTTTGGTAAAGAGTGGTGTCCTTAAGAAGGATGGGGAAAGACGTTGGAGTGTCTACTCTCTGCGGTAAGTGATTGTCCGTCCGGTTTTTGTACCTAAAACGTTGACTTTTTTGATAAAACCTCTATATTTTCCTCTTATGCCGATTTTCGGGAAAGCCTGGAAATTGAGTTATCAACAGAGCCAGTTTTGCAGGCCTATTTCAGAACGACTATAATAGCTAGTAAGGAAAACAACCAGATAATGTAATATTATCCGATTGTTTCCGTTTTCACATTTATAGCCGACTGAACCAGCATATACACAAATAACCTTTAAACATAGCGTTTGCTTGTTTTTTGTGTTAGACTGCACCATTAAGTCATGTGTGCAGAAAGGTTGGAGTTTATGACGGAATGACCGGAAGAAAAAGAACGTTGAAAACTGAATAAAACCAACAATTAAGTTTTTTGCCGAATGACCTTGTCCTTTTATTGATGCTTACGAAAGAAACTCGGTTCTCACTTCTACCAACTAAGTCTATCCGGATCGTGTCGATACATATGAGACGGATAGGTTGGATTAAAGCAAAGTCATTACGGATTTAAAAAGATCGTCGAAAAAATCTTTTGAAAATCCAGAAATGTAGTATCAGCGCGGGAATATTGTCGATACAAAAATTTTCCGTGTTGAAATATTTTCTCTGCGAACATTATTAGCGATTTATTAAATTAATTTGCGGAGGAAATTCACAATTAAAAGAAATTACCAAATCATGCAAAATATTCACAAATCTAAGACCGCCAAATTGGTCTCAGGTTTGGCAGCGTTCTCAATGGTATTGAGCGTTGTCGGATTCGTTCCGGCTTCAGCCGCTACCGTTGAAGAGCTTACTGCTCAAATCAACAGTTTGCTTTCAACGATTGCATCGTTGCAATCACAACTGTCAACAATATCAGGCGGATCTTCAACAGTTGGTTCATACACCTTTACCAAAGACCTCAAAATGGGGGATACCGGTACGGATGTCATGAATCTTCAGAAGGTTCTTAACGCAGATGGAGTTGATATCGCTTCTTCAGGACCTGGTTCTAAAGGAAACGAAACTTCATACTTCGGTGCTCTTACAAAGGCAGGTGTTACAAGATTCCAGAACAAATATGCTTCTGAAATTTTGACACCGCTCGGTCTCATAAATGGGACCGGATATGTGGGAGCAGCGACTCGTGCCAAACTCAACACAATGGGTGGCGGTACGGTAATCGTTCCTCCGACAACATCAGGAAGTGCGGCAGTTTCAACAACTGTCCAGCCTTCAGCATCACTTGCTGTTTCAGGCGCGAGCCGTATTCCCTTCACAAAATTCGTAGTCACAGCAGGAGCTTCTGACGTTACAATCAACAGTGTTGTTGTTGAGCGCGATGGACTCTCACACAACGCCGTTCTTTCAGGAATCCTTCTTCTTGACGACCAAGGAATTCAGCTTGGTGTCGCAAAGACTCTTAACTCAAACAACCAAGCCACAATAGGTGAGGCTGTTGTAGTGAGGGCTGGCACATCAAAAACCTTTACTGTCGCCGGAAACACAACTGATATCGCCACCATGGCAAGTTACGCCGGTGAAGTTATCGGTTTGAAAGTCGTTGCGGTTAACAGCTCAGCCACCATCTCAGGCTCATTGCCTATCACTGGTGCATACCACGTAACGAATGCAACTCTCTCGATCGGTACCGCAACATTTGCAGTATCATCGTTTGACCCGAACGCGGCTTTAAGTAAGCCGGTCGGCACATCAGACTACAAGTTTTCAGGTGTCCGCATCACAGCGGGATCTGCTGAAAAAATCCGACTTTTGTCGGTTCGCTTTAACCAAGGAGGTTCAGTCGCAGCGACTGACCTTGCAAACATTAAAGTCTACGTTGACGGAGTAGCATACGCGCCGGTTGTTTCAGCCGACGGTAAATACTTCACGGTCAGCCTAGGATCAGGTCTTGTGATTGATAAAGGATTCTCAAAAGATATCTACATTCAAGGAGATATCGTTGGAACTAACGCATCAGGACGAACGATTCAATTCGATATCGAAAAGAATACCGACGTCTATGTTAGTGGTGAGACCTACGGATACGGAATTATCGGTACAAACCCGAACGGTACTACAAACACGTCAGCGTCAACAGCATCAGAATTCGTTGGTGCTGCCGCCGACCCCGGAACACCGTTCTTTAGCGGTTCATTGGTAACCGTTACAGCCGGTTCCGCAACTACAATTGCAAAATCAAATACAGTTGTCTCACAGAACATTGCAGTCAACGTTCCTAATCAAGTCCTTGGAGGATACGAAACAAACTTCACAGGTGAAGGTGTTTCAGTCGGCTCAACAAGATTTGCCTTTTCTACTTCATCTGGAGTTACTTCAGGTGGTGTAATAACAGACATAACTGTTGTTGACGAAAACGGTGCGGTTGTTGCAGGTCCGTTAGATGCGACTTTGGCAACGACATACGGAGGAAGCCAGTATGTGACCTTCACGGACACAATTACTTATCCTCTCGGAAAGCACATATTTACTCTCAAGGGTAAGCTACCTTCAAGCTACGCTAATAACGGCACAGTTACCGCCTCAACCACACCGGCCGCATGGTCAACCGTTAAAGGCATAGTGACGGGAAGCACGGTTACTCTTACCGGAGTGGCGTTCAGTATGAACACCATGACGATAAAGACAGCCGCGCTTACTGTGAGTGTCGCTTCAACACCTTCTGCTCAAACCATCTCTGCCGGTGTTCAAGGATTTACCTTCGCGAACTACCAGCTTGATGCCTCGGCTTCAGGTGAAGATGTGCGATTCTCATCGATTCCTCTGTTGATGGATGTCACAACAATGTCAGCCGGAGAAATGACGGCATGTCAATTGTTTGACGGAACAACAGCATTGAACAACGGTTCAAACGTTGTAAACAGTTCAAATGATGGTTCAAACACCACGTTCACTTTCGACGGTCCGTACACAGTTCCGAAAGGAACAGTCAAGACTTTGGCGCTTAAATGTAATGTTGCCACTTCAGTATCTACTGGAGACACAGCTACATGGGGTATTACCGCCGGCGCTTCAATGACTGTTACCGGTGTCACATCAGGTGCTGACGTTTCCGAATCAGTTTCCGGTTCAACAGGTCAATTGATGACCGTTGCAACTGGCTCATTCACCGTTGCCCTTGACACATCAAGTCCCGGATACTCTCTCGTTTCGGCTGGTTCATCAGGAGTTACTCTTGGAGTACTCAAAGTTCACGCCAATAACGAAGAGTTGTCACTTAAGGAATTGACCCTACAGTTGACATCAACCGCTTCTTCAACAAACGCCGACTTTGTCGGAAACCTAATCACGATTTGGGATGGAGCAACGCAGGTTGGTTCAGCAGTCTTCCAGGGTTCACTCGCTTATGCAACTTCAACATTGGATGTTACCCTTCCGAAAGACACAGACAAACTTCTTACCATAAAGGCTGACCTTTCACCGGTAGGAGTTTCTCAGCCGGGAACACCGGGTGCCTTCATCAAGGTTAACTACGATGGTTGTGCAGCAGCCGCAACGTGTCACACACGTGCGCTTAGCTCAACGGCAGGATTTATCGGCTCAAGCTCTACCGCGGACACGAATGTTAACGGAATCAGAGTCTTCAAGTCATATCCTACGTTTGCTAAGCAGACAGTTCCTTCAACCTCATTGGTTTCTGGAACAGAGATGGATCTTTACAGATTCAGCGTCAAAGCTGCTTCAACAGGAAGCATCGGTATCTACCAGTTCACTGTAAACGTTGCGACGTCAGCATCACCTGCTTCAGCGTCCTCAACGGTGACCGGATTGAAGGTTATGGCCTACACTGACAGTTCATACAGCTCTCCTGTAAACGGATTCAATCCTGCAGGACAGTTAAATGACACAACCAACGGTCTAGTAGACAGTGGCAACACGACAGTAACAATGAGTGCTTCAACACAGGGTCAGGATTACCTCCAGATTCCTGCGGGAGCAACCTATTACTTCCGTGTTCTCGGTACGATTACCTTCGCTAACAGCCCGACGGCCGCATCAGTTGTCACAAACATTCAAGGTGACGCAGCGTATCCGTTGATGTACGAAGCAACAACGTTCCAGTTGGCAAGTTCAACAAACGCCGTTGCGTTTGGTACGGATGATGATTTCATCTGGTCACCGAACTCAACTACGACGAACGACACCGACGAAAACGCTTGGACAAACGGATACTATGTTCCTGGCCTCGGAGCTTCGAGCATGGATTCTCAGACATTGACCAAATAATAACGAGCCCTTGTGATCTGCCTCTCTGCCTAGCAGAAAGACAGATGCTCGCAAAAAACCCGCCTTTCGGCGGGTTTTTTGTTTGGTCGGATTCCATTTGCATTTAATTTTTTTTTTCTTACAATGAAAGCTATTAACATTTTGTTACCCTCACTGCGCTAGGTAATAATTCATATGCAAAAGAAAAATATCCTTTTTACTGGTTTCGTCTCCTTGATTGTTGTTGCCGTTTCAGCTTATCTGTTGTTTTCGTGGTTTTCCAAGAAAAATGATACCAAAGAAAACAATCCTGACTCCCTAACCCCCGGTATAGGAGTCGGAGCCTTTGATGCCGAAGGTAATCCGATTGACATCAGTACTGTTCCGACTACGATTGACCCAAAAACATTGCCGCCTGCACCGAATATGGGCGGACCTATTACATTTCCGAAAGGATATCCAAAAGAAAACCAACTGACAGTCATTGAAAAAATACGAAATTTACAAGAGACGGTGGAAAAAAATCCCGCGGATGTTACCAGCTGGATTGAAATCGGTCTCTACTGGAAACTGCTTGAAAATTACACAAACGCAGAAGCGGCATGGCTGTACGCTACCAAGCTTACCCCCGGAGACTACGTAACATTGGGTAATCTCGGAGTGTTATATGGATACTACATCCATGATTTTGCCAAAGCGGAAGAATATTTCCTTAAAGCACTTGAGCAAGGACCCGAACAAACATATCTGTACTTTCAGACGTCTGATTTTTACCGGGATGCGTATAATAACCTTTCAAAAGCGAAAAATATTGTCGACCGGGGAATTCTTGCCAATCCGAAAGATATGGAGCTCAAAGAACTTCGAACATATCTCGACACGCTCTAATGTTCGGCTTCGATAAAACATTTTTTCGGTTCCTCTGGGGATTTCTCGGAATTCTCCTTATAAGTCTTGTTCTCATACTTCTTGCAGGCGCCTACAAAAAAGGAGGACAAGAAATTCCTGTAACTGGCGAAGAACAAACGGCACATTGACGCATTTGACCCATTCGACTAAGGCTCAGGGTGGTGAGCGAAGTTGAACCATAAACCCAAAACTTAGCGTCAACCCTGAGTAACATCGAAGGATTGACAAAAGGGGTATTTAGATTACACTCATTACTTGTAAGGCCAAAGACAGTAGGCGTTTGCCGGTAAGGCAAAATAAGCTCCTATCGAGGTCGCAGAAGTTTCCTCGGATGATTCCGGGAACATTTCTCCTCATCGGCCTTTCTCGGTCGATTTTTTATTTGCTAGCGAGTGGACAGAGTAAAAAATCTTTTTTACTCTCAAGCGAGTGACGCAAAAAAAGAATGTTTCAACTCTTTAATTTTCTCAAAATAGACATATGGCATTATCAAAACAAAAGAAGAAAGAAGTAATAGATTCTTTATCGATGGCCATCAAAACTGCCGCCTCTGTCGTATTCGTTAACTTTCATGGGATGCACGTTAATGATGAGACATCGATGCGCAGGGCATTGCGTGCCGAGGGAGTGACATATACGGTTGCAAAGAAAAGACTTCTTAAAAAATCTCTCGAAGGACAGGCCCTTACAGGCGACCTTCCTTCATTGGAAGGGGAGCTTGGAGTAGCATACGGGGCTGATATGATTGCACCGGCACGGGGAGTATATCAATTCCAAAAAAGTCTAGATAACAAAGTATCGATACTTGGAGGAATTTTTGAAGGAAAATTTCTCGGGAAGGAAGAAATGACTGTGATTGCCCAAATTCCGTCCCAAAAAACCTTGTACGCCCAGTTTGTCAATCTCATCAATTCTCCGATTCAGGGCCTTGTTATCGCTCTTGACGGTATAGCCTCAAAAAAGCAGTAAAATTTACCAATCTAAATATTATTTACGTATGGAAGAAACAAAAACAGAATCTGCGGTAATGGAAACTCCGACAAAATTCAAAACCATTGTCGATGCTATAGAAAAAATGTCGGTCCTTGACCTCAATGAGCTTGTTAAATTTCTCGAGAAGAAATTCGGTGTTTCCGCTGCGGCTGTAGCCGTTGCGGCGCCGGGCGCAGGGGGAGGTGCCGCCACTGAAGAAAAGAGCATTTTCACGGTTCACCTCGCTGACAGCGGTGCCCAGAAAATTGCCGTCATTAAGGTGGTTAAGGAAGTGCTCGGACTCGGACTTAAAGAAGCAAAAGACCTTGTTGACAGTGCTCCCGCAGTACTTAAGGAAGGAATGAAAAAAGAAGAAGCGGAAGAAGTGAAAAAGAAAATCGAAGCGGCGGGCGGAAAAGTGGAATTAAAATAAAACACCGGACTTTACCGCTCTGTCTGTTAAGCAAAAAAGCCCCATTCGGGGCTTTTTTGCCATCTCCCTTTACACGGATGCCCTTTTGATTTCGTCTTGTTTTGGCCCTTTGTGCCCATGTTATAATCCGCGCATAAAAGGCAATTGAACCATATGCGCATACTCGAAAGATTGTTTGAAGATGTACCGAAAATCAGGATGATGAGGTTGTTTCTGTTTAATCCCGATCTGGCGTTCGGACTCGAAGATATTACACGGCGTCTCAACATTACGACCCGTGAAGCGAAAAAACAACTTGCCGTATTTTCCAAAGCCGGGGTTGTCCGAAGAAAAGAGTTTTTCAAGGAAGATGCCGCACATTCCCCAAAGCGGCGCAAAGGAAAGGTGCACGGATGGACGCTTAATAAGTCATTCCCATACGTTGCGTCCCTCCAAACTTTTCTTATCGACCTGACTCCCTTTAAGCGGAGCGATATCGTCCGAAAAATCAGTCGTGCGGGAAGAATAAAGCTTGTGGTTCTCTCGGGGGTATTCTTGAATGAATGGGAAAGCAGGGTAGATTTGCTTGTGGTGGGAGATCATCTAAAGAAAAGGATTATTGAGTCACTGATAAAAAATATTGAATCGGAAATCGGCCGGGAACTTAAATATGCGATTTTTGAGACCCAGGACTTCAACTACCGTCTCGGTATGTATGACAGACTTGTCCGTGACATTACCGATTATCCTCACGAAACCCTCCTTGATAAAGTCGGCTTCGAGAAGAATTAGCCGGTTTTAGTTATCCACAGCCTTTGGAAAGGTGCCCTCGGGCGTTTTTTTGCGAATGGTATGATACAAACGTACCTTTTAGGTTAGTTTTAATATTTAGTAGCTTTATATAAGCGGAATATTCCGCTCTGCGTATGACAACAAATATATGGGGTGACGTCATTTTACAGTCATTCCAAAATTTATGGACAGGAATAATTGAATTTATTCCTCAGATTGTCGTGGCTCTCATCATCCTTATTTTCGGATGGGTGATAGGCGCACTTCTGGGAAGAGTCGTAACCCAGCTTCTTCGGTCAATTCGCATAGATGAAGCACTCAGCAAAACAGGTTTGTCGGGAGTGCTCCAGAAAGGAGGGATGGAGTTGAATTCGGCAGGTTTTGTCGGAGGCTTGGTTGAATGGTTCATCATCATCGTTTTTCTCGTAGCTTCATTTGACGTGTTGGGCCTCAAACAGGTAAATATTTTCCTGCAAGAAGTGGTGTTAATCTATCTTCCAAAAGTTATCGTTGCCGTTCTCATCCTGCTTGTTGCCGCGGTTATCGCCGATATTATAAAGCGTGTGGTCTCGGCTTCGGCTAAAACGGCCGGTATTCACGCCGCTAATCTTACGGGAACTATCGCAAAATGGTCCGTATGGGTCTTCGCTATTTTTGCCGCTATGGTTCAGCTGGAGATTGCAGGGTCCCTCATTAACACTCTCTTTACCGGGTTTGTGGTTGCTTTCTCTCTTGCCTTAGGCCTTGCCTTCGGTCTTGGGGGACAGGAAGCCGCGGCTCGGTTTATTGACGAAATCAAGCGCGAGGTGTCCGATAACAAGGGTTAAAAATCATCAAAAAACAGGTATTTCCAAAGAAACCCCCTCCGCCTAAAGCGGAGGGGGTTTCCGTTTTACGGGGGCGTTTAAACAGTTGTTGACAAAAAGGGCAGGAAGATTATACTGGTAAGCATTCTCAATGAGTAAAAACTTCAATCTATTCTTCAAGCGGAAACGATAACGGGCGTAATACCCTGTTGTTAAAAAAATCCGCTTTAAGAAGCGGATTTTTTACTCTCTGAGATGTACGTTGAAAAATGCTTCCTTTATTGGGGTCTTTCTAGAAAGGAAGATGCGTTGCAGAGATGTAACGTACCATAAGCAGGTTAAATTAAATAAATTGTAAGTTGTTAGTTGATTGTAGAGAGCAGGGTAACACGTTGTGGTTATTAGATTTCCTAATGGGAAATTTAAGGGCGTATGGTGGATGCCTTGGCTCCAAAAGGCGATGAAGGACGCGGCTTGACTGCGATATGCTTCGGGGAGGTGTCTAGCAACCTTCGATCCGAAGATCTCCGAATGGGGAAACCCTTCTGCCCATGAGGCAGAAACTTTACCACTTTAGGTAAGGTGCGTACCCAGGGAAGCAAAACATTCTAGTACCTGGAGGAAAAGAAACCAATATCCGCGCAAGCGGGTTGCATTTCCTTAGTAGCGGCGAGCGAAAAGGGAAGAGCCTAAACCGAGCTTCACTCTCACTGCATTTTTTGTGCAGTGTGAGTGACGCTCGGGGTTGTAAGATGACGTATCTACGTTTACCGTAGGAAGAGTCAAAAAATATTCTGTTAGCCGAATCCGCTGGAAAGCGGAACCCTAGAGGGTAATGGTCCCGTAGGCGAAAACAGTGTATCTCTTTAATGTCATTCTTGAGTACCTCAAGACACGAGTAGCTTTGAGGGAATCCGCCGGAACTAACCGGTAAGGCTAAATACTTTTGGAGACCGATAGTGAACTAGTACCGTGAGGGAAAGGTGAAAATTAGCCCGGTAAGGGCAGTGAAATAGAACTGAAACCATATGCTTACAAGGAGTTACGGCGGTCTTGTACCGTTGTAGCGTGCCTATTGAAGAATGAGCCAACGAGTTTGTGTATGCTGCATGGCTAAGGGGTAACCCCCGGAGCCGTAGGGAAACCGAGTGTGAATAGCGCGATTTAGTAGCATATACAAGACCCGAAGCCAGGTGAGCTTGTCATGAGCAGGGTGAATGTCTCCGAAAGGAGACAAGAGGCCCGAACCGGTAAGTCGTTCAACACTTTCGGATGACTTGTGATAAGCGGCGAAAAACCAATCGAACCTGGTAATAGCTGGTTCTCTCCGAAATAGTTATTGGACTAGCGTCGAGTGTACCTTTAAGGGGTAGAGCGCTGGAAGGTTTCGACAGGGAGCAATCTCGCGAAACCTATCAAACTTCGAATACTTAAAGTAAATTACTCGGCAGTAAGACGACGGGGGCTAAGCTTCGTTCGTCAAAAGGGAAACAGCCCAGATCTTCAGTTAAGGTCCCAAAATCTACGCTCAGTGCATCTCAAGGCGGTGAAATTTCTCTGACAATGAGGAGGTTGGCTTAGAAGCAGCCACCCTTTAAAGATAGCGTAACAGCTCACTCATCAAGAGATTTCGCACCGAAAATAATCGGGGCTTAAGCGTAGTACCGAAACTAAGGATGTATTTTACCTTCGGGTAAGATACGTGGTAGGAGAGTTTTCGCATCTGCTGTGAAGGCAAAGAGGTGACTCATGCTGGAGCGTTGCGAAGTAAGAATGTTGGCACAAGTAACCGCAATGCAGGTTAGACCCCTGCACGCCGTAAGACTAAGGTTTCCTTGGCGATGTCAATCAGCCAAGGGTTAGTCGGTCCTAAGGCAATGGCGAAAGCCGCAGCCGATGGGAACATGGTTAATATTCCATGACTTTTTTGCGTTGCGATGGAGGGACGAAGTTGAGTATACGAGGCGCACAATTGGATGTGACGTCGTCATCGTCAGGAAGCTCTTTTGGCAAATCCGGAGAGCGGGGCGTAAGCCCGATTCCAAGCGATGGGGAAATTCTTTAAGCAATTAAGGGAGATCTCGTAAAGCCAGTTTCCAAGAAAAGCTTCTAAGCATAAACGCAAAGGATCCGTACCGCACAACCGACACAGGTAGTCGGGTCGAGTAGACCAAGGCGAACGAGTGAAAAATCCCCAAGGAACTAGGCAAAAAAGCAGTCGTAACCTCGGGATAAGACTTGCCTTTCGCAAGAAAGGCCGCAGCTAAAGTATCTCTGGGAACTGTTTACCAAAAACACAGCTCCCTGCGAACTCGCAAGAGGATGTATAGGGGGTGACACTTGACCAATGCCAGAAGGTCAACCATTGGCGTTCCAGTCCGCAAGGATTGGGGTGACCGATGTAAGCCCTGGTGAATGTCGGCCGTAACTATAACGGTCCTAAGGTAGCGAAGTTCCTTGTCAGGTAAGTTCTGACGCGCACGAATAGTGCAATCACTGGAGAACTGTCTCGGGGATCCACTCGGTGAAAATACAATACCGGTGAAGATGCCGGTTACCTGCAGTTAGACGAAAAGACCCCATGGAGCTTTACTGCATCTTGATATTGAGAATACGTCTTGCCTGCGTAGCATAGGTGGGAGAGATTGAAGCAATGCTTTCGGGTGTTGCAGACTCGTCAGTGAAATACCACTCTGATGAGATGTATTTTCTAACCTCCGCGGCAAAAACGCGAAGGAACAGTATCTAGTGGGCAGTTTTGGTGGGGCGCTATCCTCCCAAAGAGTAACGGAGGAGCCTACAAAGGTTCTCTAGGCGCGAATGGAAACCGTGCCGATAGTGTAATGGCATAAGAGAGCTTAACTGCGAGGCGTACATGCCGAGCAGACGCGAAAGCGGAGCATAGTGAACCGATGGATCGCGTTAGACGCGGCCAGAGATTAACGGATAAAAGCTACCCTGGGGATAACAGGCTAGTTCCGCCTAAGAGTCCACATCGACGGCGGAGTTCGGCACCTTAACACATTGGGGTGCTATGTCAGTAATGACATATAGCCAATCTTATTATTCGAGTGTAGGAGCTTGGTGAATAAGATACAATCGTGGCTTATAACGGTGAACTCCTTTTAAATATAAAAATATTTTTAAGGACAACACCGTGGGAAGTCTTCTTTGACTTGGCTTGGATTTTTTCAAGATATGTTTAAAGAATGACCCCGTAGAGACTTGTCCCGAGTTAAACGAAGGACAGAGTTTTCGCTTTGGAAGCGAAAGCTAACACGCCACCGCCTTTTACACAGTTTAGGACTTGTCCTGAGCTTGTCGAAGGATGAAGATATAGTCCATACCGCCAGTAATGGCGGAGAAGTATACGATGTCGGCTCACCTTATCCTGGGGCTGGAGAAGGTCCCAAGGGTTTGGCTGTTCGCCAATTAAAAAGGTACGTGAGCTGGGTTCAAACCGTCGCGAGACAGGTTGGTCTCCTATCTACTGCAGGCGTTGATTCTTGAGAAGATTTGTTCCTAGTACGAGAGGACCGGAATGAACTGACCTCTGGTGTATCTGCTGTTCTGCCAAGGGCAACGCAGAGTAGCTAAGTCGGGTATGGATAACCTCTGAAAGCATCTAAGAGGGAAGCCAACTTCAAGATAAGGAATCGTTATAGACCCGTGAGAGATGATCACGTTGATAGGCTCTAGGTGTACGTCCCGTAAGGGGCTTAGCCAAGGAGTACTAATGAGTCAATCCTATTAGGGAACCTTATAACCACACGTGTTATTCTGCTCTCTGCAATCAAATTCAGTATTTAATTAAAACCCGCACATTCATATCGAATGTTTAGTTCTGGTGACTTGTCGCAAGGGTCACACCTGTTCTCATTCCGAACACAGAAGTTAAGCCTTGCAGAGGCGATGATACTCTTTCGAGGGGAAAGTAGCTCGTCGCCAGAACTAAGCGTTTGATGAAACAAAAACACTTCGGGAAAACCGAGGTTTTTTGTTTTAGCCCAACCTCTTCCGTTTGAGTGAGAATTTACTTTTCAAAAATCTTGCGGAGCCTGATGAAGGTGAGCAGAGAAAAATTCAGTAGAATTTTATCGTGTTTTTGAAAAGTAAATTCGAACGGTTTTTTTGTTATAATAATTCCAATGGACTCAAATTCCCTTTCTTCAACACCGGCTCCCAAACCCTCCGTTCCCTCAAATGAATGGGCGCGTCAGAAAAAAACAGCGTACGTCATAATCATATGTGCCGTTCTCTTTCTCCTTGCGTTTGTTCCGGTTGCTTTTTTATACTTTGAAACCCCAACGTGTTTTGACGGAAAGAAAAACGGAACCGAGATGGGAACCGACTGTGGCGGAAAGTGTGCCATTTTATGTGCTGCCGAGGTCTTGGAACCGATTATTCTTTGGGAACGGACATTCAAGGTTACGGAAGGAGTGTATAGTGCCGTTGCGTATGTTGAAAACCCGAATATCTCAGCATTGGTTTCCCGCGTCCATTATGTTTTTAAATTATATGACGCGAACAACGAACTGATTGCTGAACGCCCCGGTGTGACGTTTATTCCCGCAAAAAAAACCTTCGGCATTTTTGAAGGAGCGGTCTCCGTTGGGGAAGCGGTTCCAACTCGTGTTACATTTGAGTTCTCAAGCAGGCTTGTCTGGGAAAAAGAAATTACTCCGGAGCCGCCTCTGTCTGTCTCTAACATTGTTTTGTCAAAAACCGACACGAAGCCCCGCATCGACGCGCAACTGTCAAACGATTCGATACGTCCAGTTTCAAATGTCGAAGCGGTGGCCATTATTTTTGACAGTGACGGGATCGCCATTGGTGCGTCACGGACTTTCATCGACTATTTGGAAAAAGCCCAAACGGCAAATATAACGTTCACATGGCCGGAACCCTTTGACACAGGTCTCGGGTTCTGTAATGTTCCGGTGGATACGATGCTTGTTATTGACCGATCGGGAAGCATGGATGACGATGGCCTTTCTCCCCCTGAACCTCTCACCTCGGTTAAATCCGCGGCCGAATCTTTTGTTGAACGTTTGCAGGACAGAGACCAAGTAGGCCTTGTTTCTTTTGCCACCTCGGCTTCCCGCCCAGCCGACTCGTTTCTCACTCACGATTTTGAGGCGCTTAAAGGAATTATCGGCTCTGTTTTTATTCGTTCCGACTCGGTCCAAAACACGAATATAAAAGATGGGATGGAAGAGGCGTACAAAGAATTGACCTCCGCCCACACTCAGGCAGATTCCTCAAAAATCATAGTAGTTCTCACGGATGGCATCGCGACTCATCCGCAGAATCCTCGTAATGCCGCTGACGAAACCTACCCGGAAACGGAGGCTCTGAAAACAGCCCAAAAAGCGAAAGACAAGGGGATACAGATTTTCGCCATCGGTCTTGGGAATAACGTGAACCAGGCATTTCTTCAAAAACTTGCATCGCAGTCCGACCAATATTTTTTCGCTCCTGACCGCAACGCTGTTGAAGGAATTTACAAAAGAATTGCAACTGCCTTGTGCCGAAAGGGTCCGACCGTCATCACAATCATCCCTCGTGTTTTCGGAGACGAGTAGAGGTTTCGGCCCTTTGTTGCCTTTAGAAACTCAAGCACGGTATACTACGCCCATACTATGAAAGGGTTTTTCTCCCACCTTCTCAATATCGACTGGTTTCTCTTTTCCTCTTCTTTTGCCATTGCGGTTATGGGTCTTATTACCATGAACTCGTTTGTGGGGGAGAGCTATTTCTTTGAAAAACAAATATTCTGGCTTGTTCTTTCCGTCTGTGTTTTCTACGCACTCAGTTTTATTGATTTCAGATTTTTGCGGCGAACCGAAGTGGTTGTACCCGTGTATCTTTCCATCATCACCATTCTTATCCTCGTACTTTTTTTAGGCGCAACGGTGAAAGGCGCCCAGAGCTGGTTTGACTTCGGAAATTTTTCTTTTCAGCCTTCCGACCCTGCGAAGCTGGCGCTCATCCTCATTCTTTCAAAATATTTCAGCCGCCGGCATGTGGAAATCGCGCATATCAGACATATTCTTGTGTCAGGATTTTACGCACTCGTTTTATTTCTGCTTGTTTTTTTCCAGCCTGATTTTGGTTCAAGCATCATCATATTTTTTTTGTGGTTAGGTATGGTGCTTGTGTCGGGAATTTCCAAGCAGCACCTTCTTATTGTCTTGCTGCTTGGCTTGACCGTTTTTTCCATACTTTGGTTTTATGTCTTTGAGAATTATCAGAAACAACGAATTCTCACTTTCATACACCCTCTTACCGATATCCAAGGTGCCGGGTATAACGCGTACCAATCAACGATTGCTGTCGGTTCGGGAGAATTATGGGGAAAGGGTATCGGATATGGTACCCAATCAAAATTGCAGTTTCTGCCCGAGTACGAAACGGACTTTATTTTTGCCGCGTTTGCCGAAGAATGGGGCTTTATAGGGACGCTTTTGCTTTTTTCTTTATATGCTCTTTTGTTTGGGCGTATTATCGTGAATGCCGTTCATGGCGCGACAAACTTTGAAACACTCTTTGGTTTTGGCGTTGCCATTCTCTTTATGAGTCATTTTATTATCCATATCGGAATGAATATAGGACTTCTGCCGGTAACGGGGGTTACGGTCCCTTTTATGAGTTATGGTGGCAGTCATCTTCTTACCGAATATGCATCTCTCGGCATTCTCATGGGGATGAGGCGTTATCGAAGTACCATCCATAAAGAGGCGATGCAGAACGAATTGCTTGGGGTGGGGGGCTAGGACAGATATAGTGAAACGGTTTTTCCTACCATGGTTTCGAAAGAAAACTCTTCTTGTACGTGTTTTTGTATAGCTGTACCCAAATTCCTTCGCTTTTCTTCATCCGATAATAAGGTCTCCAGAGCATTTTTTAATGCCTCATTGTCTCTGGGCTTTACGGCAATACCGAAGTTTTCATTGGGAATGATGTCGGAGATTGCACCAACATCTGTTGCAATCAAAGGCAGGCCGGCAAGTCCCGCTTCAAGAAGTGTATAGGGAAGTCCTTCCTTAAGGGAAGGAAGGACGAAAATATCAAACGCTTTGAGGTATTTGTATGCATTTTCTTTAAAGCCCAGCATTTTGTAACCGTAATAAAGAGAATTGCCTAATATTTTTTCTGCCCTGTCTACAATGTGTGTTTTTTGTTCACCGTCTCCTATAATTGCGAGAACCAATTTTTCTTTTTGCAAATCTTCGGTTGCTTTTATAAGTTGTAGATAATTTTTATTTGGGGTTAGTTCACCTATAGAACCGATTGTAAGAGCATCTTGAGGGATGGTGAGTTCTTGTCGCGCTTTTTCACGGGATAAAAATTCAAGAGTTTTAATACCATTTTTCACAAGCACGACTTTTCCTGAAATAAAGGGCATACGGATCGCATCTTTCCGTTCCTGCTCCCCGATAACGATTACATGCGTGGACAATAGAGCAGATAACCAACTTAGCTTCCACAGGATAACACGAACAATAAAAGACCGGCTCTCATTAAAAGGCCATCCGTGAACGGTAAAAATTATTTTTTTTACCCCCGTCAATCGTGCCGCAAGCGCACCAACTCCTCCCGCCTTTGAGCTATTGAGATGAATAACGTCGGGTTTCTCCTTTTTAATTATTGTGACAAGTTCAAAAAAGGCTTTGATTTCATGGATGAGAGAAATGTCTCTCAAAAAGTTTTTTATAAAAACAATTTTTATTCCCGCATCCTCGAGGCGGTTTTTTAAAAGTCCGCCTTCCGCATTTTTTTCTCCGGAACCTCCTAATGCTACACAGACCTCAAATCTGTCTTTGGGGAGGGAAGTAGCCAAGTCATATACGTATTTTTGCGCACCACCCCAATTACTTTTGGTTACTACATATAAAATCTTCTTTTTTTGAATGGTTTCCATTGTGAGTTACTCTAAGAATTTTTCCAATTAAATCAAGACATCCCTTAATTTAAACTCTATTATAGCGCCTTTTCTTTAGGCGTTTTTTGGTATAGTATACGTAGCGTTTTCCAATATTTCCCCGTATGAACTGGAACAGCAGAAAAGAAACAATACGCCTTTTTGTGGGAGACATAGCCCTTTTTCTCTTTTCCTTGTGGCTTATGCTTCTTTTCCGTTACGGAAATTTTCCGGACGGGGAACTTTTAATTGAACACCTTCTTCCTTTCTCCATACTTTTTATTGTTTGGATTCTTGTGTTTTTCATCGCCGGCTTGTATGAAAAACATACCCTTATCTTAAGAAACAAGCTCCCGACGGTTATTCTCAACACGCAAGCGGCCAATATTATTATTGCCGTTTTGTTCTTCTATTTCATACCGTATTTTGGCATTACCCCGAAAACGAACCTGTTCATTTATCTGTCCATTTCATTCTGGCTTATTTTTCTTTGGAGGCTCTACGGTTATTCGCTTTTTAATACTTCAAGAGAGAAACAAAATGCCGTTCTCATCGGAAGTGGGGACGAAATGAAAGAACTCAAACAGGAGGTCAATAACAACACCATGTATGACCTGCGTTTTATTTCTTCAATCGACCTTGACCAGATTGACAGTCTTGATTTCCAGGAAGACGTTCTGAATCTCGTGTATTCGGAAAATGTTTCGGTAATTGCCATTGACCTGCAAAATGAAAAAGTGGCGCCGATTTTACCGAGTTTGTACAATCTCATTTTTTCCAAAATCAAATTTATTGACATGCACAGAATCTATGAAGATATTTTCGACAGAGTACCACTCTCTCTTCTCAAATACAGTTGGTTTTTGGAAAATGTTTCTCTTTCGCCTCACGCCACATATGACGTACTCAAGCGCATTATGGACCTTGTGGTAAGCGTTATTGTGGGTGGGCTCTCTCTGCTTTTATACCCGTTTATTTTCATTGCGATAAAACTTGAAGATAACGGACCCGTTTTTTTTGTTCAAGAAAGAGCGGGGAAGAATAACGGCGTCATAAAGATAGTTAAGTTCAGAAGCATGAAAGCGCATCAGGAAAAAGATGGTATGGCGAAAAAAGAAAAAGTAACCCGCGTCGGAAATTTCCTTCGCAAGACCCGTCTCGACGAATTTCCCCAATTGTGGAACGTATTTGTCGGAGATCTCTCCATCATCGGGCCGCGCCCTGAAATCCCCGCCCTCGTAAAATTATACGAACAAGAAATTCCTTACTACAATATCCGTCACCTTATCAAACCCGGTCTTTCCGGTTGGGCGCAGTTGTATCAAGAAACTCCTCCGAAATTTACCGTGGGGTATGGCGAAACAAAAACAAAACTTTCTTATGATTTGTATTACATCAAAAACCGCTCCTTTATTCTTGATATAAAAATAGGGCTCAAAACATTAAGCCGGCTTCTATCCAAAAGCGGGGTGTAAATATTGATTTTTGTTTTAGGAACGAATAGTATATATCCACAATGTTACGTACCAGAATTTTTGCGGCACTCATCCTTATTCTTGGCCTTGCCTTGGGTTTTCTTATCTATTCGACCGAACAACCCAACGGTCGTTTTGCGTTCACCTTGGGACTTGATCTTAACGGGGGAACCCGTCTTGTCTATGATGCCGATACCGCCTCGCTTGACGGGGGAGACACTGCCGATTCTTTATCCGTACTTAAAGAAGTTATCGAACGTCGCGTCAATCTTTTCGGTGTATCCGAACCGCTTGTCCAGGTTGAGCGGTCGGTTGATGGCGGTACAAACCGCCTTGTGGTGGAACTTCCCGGAATTACCGATGTCAATAAAGCGGTTGCGCTTATCGGTCAAACACCCCTTCTTGAATTCCGTCTGCTTGCGGACAATCTTCCGCAATCGGAAGAAGAAATTGCCAAATTGCCTGTTGATGAAATTTTTATTCCTACCGGTCTTACCGGAAAATACCTGAAACGGGCGCAGATTATTTTTAATAACGACCAGGCGGGCGTTCCCGGCGAATCGGCGGTTCTCATTGAATTTAACGATGAAGGAAAAAAACTATTTGCCACGATTACGCGTGAACACGTCGGAAAAACCCTTGCCATTTTCCTTGACGGTTCTCCCATTTCTACGCCGGTTATCAGAGAAGAAATTTCCGATGGGGTAGCGCAGGTTTCCGGAAGTTTTACTCCCACGCAAGCCCGCGACCTTGTCCGCAACCTGAATTACGGAGCATTGCCGGTTCCGATTGAACTTATATCAACGCAAAAGGTGGGTGCCTCACTGGGAGAAAATGCTGTGCAAAAAGACATTGAAGCGGGTTTTGTTTCTTTTGCCGTTATCTCACTGTTTCTGTTGGCGTGGTACCGTCTCCCGGGTCTTTTGGCTGTAGTTGCCCTGGCTATCTACACCGCCATCATGCTCATGCTTTTCAAACTGATTCCCGTAACGTTGACCGCTGCGGGCATTGCAGGTTTCATTTTATCCATTGGAGTGGCGGTTGACGCAAACATTCTCATATTTGAGCGAATGAAGGAGGAATTTAAAAAGGGCAGTAATAGTGTCGACGGCGTCATTAGAGAAGGTTTCTCCCGCGCGTGGACTTCAATTCGTGACTCAAACCTCTCAAGTCTTATTACCGCCGTTATTCTTTATTGGTTTAGCAATACTTCAATCGTTAAAGGTTTTGCGCTTATCCTCGGCATTGGAGTTCTTGTTAGCATGTTTACCGCCATTACCATTACTAGAACATTTCTATTGGCGTTGAGTCACAAAAAACGTGAGGGTGTTATGAGATTTTTATTCAGTACCGGGCTCAGTACCAAATAACATATGTTTATAGTCAAAAACAGAAAATTCTTTTATATCTTTTCGGGGCTCCTCTCGCTGTTATCGATTGTAGTAATTTTTATGTACGGTCTTAATTTGGGGATTGATTTTAAAGGTGGCTCGCTTCTTGAACTCGATTTCCCCAATGGACGTCCCGACATTACCACTATAAAGGAAGAAGTGGCCGCAATCATCACAAACGAGCCGTCAATAATACCTTCGGGCGAGAGCGGCTATTTCATCAGAATGAGAAGCCTGAGTGAGCCCGAACATCAGGCTGTTTTGGAAGCGATTTCCGGGAACGATAAAATTCAAGTGGAGGAAATTCAGTTTAATTCCATAGGCCCGGTTCTTGGTAATGAATCGGCGCGCAATTCTCTTGTTTCCATCGTTCTTGTTATTGTAGCCATACTCTCCTACATTGCATTCGCTTTCAGAAAAGTTTCCGAACCGGTTTCTTCATGGAAATACGGAATTATCGCCATCATTTCTCTTATACACAACATATTATTACCGACAGGCATTTTTGTCGTACTCGGGCATTTCAATCCTACCGTTGAAATCGATACGTTATTTGTGACAGCACTGCTTGTGGTGCTCGGTTTTTCGGTACACGACAACATTGTCGTATTTGACAGAGTGCGAGAGAATCTCAAATATAATAAAAAATCTTCCTTTGAAGAAACCGTGGGGGACAGTATCAACCAGACTCTTGCTCGTTCCATCAACACCTCGCTCACCACTATATTTGCCCTGGTCGTTCTCTATTTTGTTGGCGGTGAAGCAACAAGAAATTTTACGCTTGCCCTTCTCATAGGTATTACCGCCGGTACCTATTCGTCCATTTGTCTTGGCAGTCCGCTGCTTGTAACGGCGGAGCGTCTGCAAGGCCCAAAAAAGAGATAACAAAAAAAACCTTTAAATAAGGCTTTTTTACTGTTTTGAAACAGGGTTGACTTATTATACGCCCTGTATATAATGACTTCTACGTCTGCGAAAGCAGACTTTGTACTTTGATATACGATTGAGAACACGTGCAAGTTATATATAACAACGTGTTTATTTCTTTAAATTTGTGATTCAAGAGCTAGGAACGAAAAAGGAGCATAACATTTTCTGTTTTGTTCCGTTTTAATCCGTTTTCCGCCATTGGCGAGAAAACGCGATTCTTACTAAGAGTTTGATCCTAGCTCAGGATGAACGCTGGCGGCGTGGATAAGGCATGCAAGTCAAGGGGCCCGCAAGGGCACCGGCAGACGAGGTAGTAACACGTGGGTACATACCCCAGAGTCGAGTATAGCTCGTCGAAAGACGGGGTAATCCTCGATAGTCTCTTACGAGTAAAGTCGCAAGACGCTTTGGGAATGGCCCGCGGGATATCAGCTAGTTGGTAGGGTAATGGCCTACCAAGGCTATGACGTCTAGGGGAGCTGAGAGGCTGACCCCCACCGATGGAACTGCGACACGGTCCATACTCCTACGGGAGGCTGCAGACGAGAATATTCCGCAATGGACGAAAGTCTGACGGAGCGACGCCGCGTGATCGATGAAGTGCTTCGGTACGTAAAGATCTTTTATCGGGGACGAAGTTTATTGACGGTACCCGATGAATAA